>JAQVGE010000120.1 GCA_028696935.1 Minisyncoccota bacterium
AAGGTGGGTGAGGTATCGTTAGTCCCATTCTCAGCAGAGTTGTAACTTCGTTGCATCTGGTAATCCCCATTGGCAATTTTAAGCTTTTCAAGAATAAGTTCCTTGAATTCTTCCAACTCTTTGTCAGAATATCTGACTTTTTCAACCCCATCGACTAAAGTAGGAGTAGTCGCGACTCCTCGTGAAATGACATTCGGCCTAGTCATAAATAAAAAATTTAGAAAGTTTTTAAATTACTATTATCACTCACTATTCTACACTTTTTTTCAAAAATGTCAAAAATTTTTATTATCTTTATTTTTCAAGCATCATTTGCGGATAACCCTTTTTAGTTTGAGTTTTCTCAATATCTTTAAGACCGATATTTTCTAGGAAATTAATACAAGCCTTTTTGGCTTCCTTTTCATTTTTAAAATTACCCTTAGCTTCTGCTTCTATAAAAAACCCAAGATTATTCACTTTATCTAGTGCAACTTCAATATCTTTACACATCCAATACTCCCTTTCTTTTTCTATCACTGTAACTAGTTTAAAATCTAAAAAATCTAAAATTTTTTCAAATTCCTCTTTATCAGAAATTTCTGTTTCATACTCTTCTGCGTAATCATAATCTCCGTCTTCTTTCTGGTTAATTGATTTTGTATATTCAAAAACTATTTTGTCTGGATTTTCTCTTATTCTTAACCATTCAACAGGATGAGGTTTATGCGCAAAAAAATCCCGATGGTACGGAATATAATATGAATCTATTTGTTTTATTTTTTTAATTAAACTACCAACTTCTGAAACTTTATTCTTAACTGCCTCAAAATCATCTATCTTAACCTTTATTTCAATTTCAATATTCATAGAATAATTATATCATATACTATGTTATAAAATCCTGGCGGTGTGTATTAGACAAAGTTCGAATTTATTTCGAACAGAATCCAAATGAATTCTAATCTCACGCTCGACTTTTGTTATTAATTCTAATATACCTACTACGCTCTACTAATGTATTAATTCACTAAAAATGCGGACTCGGTTTTGCGAAACTAAATTTGCGGGAAAGGATTCGCAAAACTAGGGCTTATTCACATTTTGCCTTGATTTGGATTTTGCCGTGCAGGAGGGTGCGGGAGGAATGCACGGAATACAGAAATTCAAAAAACAAATCGAAAGCCTCGGGCTAGTGTGATATTTATAGTTTAGTGATTATCTGTCGTTCTGGGTGGCACACCTCGGCATCCGCCTCGGGCATTCCCGCTATGGCTACTCGCGCCTATATGCCTAGGTATGGTAACGGCTCAAATACTGGGGGAATGAGCCGTTCCCATTCTTCTCGGGGAGAGGAAGTTTCCTCTCCCCGGGTCGGGTGCTTCTGGATTACCAGAAGTCCACCCTCGCCACCCCCTCTCTACGCTTTGTATATTTGTGTTTATTTTGTCGCTTTCGCTACTAGACTATGAAGCTTCGGTTTACTTCGGCGCTCATCCTTTAGCCACTGGACGCCATAGCGATAATACCCGAGGCTCCAGAATACTCGTGCTTGCCCCAGCTCCGTGTGATTACACACGGAGCTATCCCTCCCGTGCGTGCGCGGACTCACTCCCTTATTTATAATTTAGAATAGAATACAGATTTTCCTGTTTTTCCAGATTGTTTAATTTTTCCTTCTTTCTCGAGTTGTGAGAGATATCTTGTAGCTGTCGCATCAGATACATGAAGAAGTTTCTCAACTTCGTCGTTTGTGATTTTCTGCTTTTTTAAAAACAAAGTCATAACTTTATCTAGCTTTTTTCTTTTTCTAGATTGTATTGCATTTCTAGCTTTTACTAATAACTCACGAGCAAGAGATTTTGATTTTGAAATTATTGCAACGGCAGGAATTACTTCGGGGATTGGTTTTGGTTGTTCGGGTTCAGATTTTGATTCTTGTTTTAGTTCGGGGTTAACTTCAAGAATTTGTTCAACTGGTTTTGATTCAGTTTTAATTGGTTCAGAAACATTTGGTTTAACTTCTTCCTTCGGCTCATTCTTGATTTCGGGTTCAGGAGTTATCTGGGGGACTGATTCAGGAATTGTTTCAGAAGCGGGTTCAGATTGAATTTCTGTTTCCGTTGGTTTTGTTTCTATTGGGATAGGTTCAATTACTGGCTCAGTTTCTATTTCAGCTGGAATAGCTAACGGCTCATTTACTGGTATTTGAGCCGTTGGTGTTTCTGGTGCTTCTACAGGTTCAGAAATAGGCTCAATTTTGGGTTCTGCTGCTATTTCGTCCTTTGAGGTTATTTCTTCTGTCATAATATAGATTATATCAAGTTATCCTTATAAAGTAAGACAAAAAATACTTGCAATTTATACAATAATGTGGTATAATATATAGATACATTTCACCCTTTTGTAAAAGTTTTTTATTAGTACCATCAAGGGCTTAAAGATTTTTCATTTCCCAAATTTCTTCCTCAAATTAAAACTATTCGCATGACCAAAATGCCCCAGATACGACTTTATCATTGATATGTCCGATAAAGAGAAAAACCCATCATTCGGGTTTCTTCTTTTGTATAATCTATCTTTAAATCTTTTCACTACTTTTTGTCGTACAAGCGTATGAGTTGGTTTTATATAATAACCCAAGAAATCAATTCCTCTTTCTGTTGGTTGCAATACCGTCTTGTCTTTACATAAACAAAGATGCAAATTATCTTGCAAGAAGCAGTCAACTAGGTTGACCGTTTCTACTAACTTTTCTTTATCTTCACTAAGTATCACAAAATCATCTACATATCTTATATATCTCTCAAATCCTAATTCTTCTTTCATAAAATGATCCAACTCATTTAAGTAAATATTTGCAAAGAATTGACTTGTTAAATTTCCTATTGGTAAGCCAGTATCTTTATCACCAAACAAAAGTGATTTATCTTTCTTGATTAAACTTTTTGTTTCAATTTTTCCTTTAAATACAAAATTGGAAGTCGGGTCGTGGTATATTATAATCTTCGCAAGCCAAAGTACTTCCTCTTTCCATTTATCTTCCCTATCACTTTCTTTTATTTTCCTCTCTACAATTCCCCATAAAATATCTTTATTTATATTTCTAAAGAATCCTTTCACGTCCATTTTCAAATAATATAATTTTTGCCTGTTTCTCCCTCCTCTTGATATATAGAACCTTAACTCTTTCATCGCTTTGTGTGTTCCTTTACCTTTTCTGTTAGCATATGAACTTTCAATAAAATCTACTTCAAAAAGTTCCTGTATTTCATTACACAACAGATGGTGTACAATTCTGTCACGGAAATCTCCTGCAAATATTTCTCTTGGAGATGGCTCTTTAACGATGAAACAAATATGGCGAGATATTTTGTATGTTTTGGTTTGTAGATCAAATAACAATTTTGATAAATTCTTCTCTCTGTGCATTTCAAAATTTAAAGCATTCGCTGTATTCTTTTTTCTTCTTTTACAATCATTAAAAGATTTATATAATTTTTCAAAAGTAAAAATTGTCATAATAAAAATATATTTAAAAGACAAAATACGAGATGAAAAGAAGTGCTAGTGAGCGCAACGAACAGAATTCTGATTGTTCTTGTCATTGTTGTTGATATTGCCATTGTAGGTATTCCAGTTCCACGCGTTGTTCGTATTTTCTGCGTTCTGTGTACCTGACCAATAATTGCTATTCATGGCAACGCTCAATTTATTATATCCGACTTGGACATGATAAACTTTTAACATCATTTTTTCAGTGAG
>JAQVGE010000121.1 GCA_028696935.1 Minisyncoccota bacterium
TTTAGAAAATGCAATTAAAAATGGAAACAAGAATGCATCTATTGCAATTGCTAAAGCTGGATACTCAGAACACCAGTTAGGCACAACTATTGATTTATCTGGTTCTTCAATAGGCTATGCTTCAACTTTAACTAAATTTGGAGGGACACCTGAAGACCTATGGCTTAATGAAAATGCTCATAAATATGGATTTGTTCAAAGCTACCCCATAGGTAAAGAAGAAGTAACCGGTTATATGTATGAACCTTGGCATTATCGTTATCTCGGTGTTGAGATAGCAACTAAAATAAAAAAAAGTGGTCTAACTATTACTGAATTCTTAAAATAAAAACGCACCTTTGTAGGTGCGCCTTAATTTTACCAACCAAGAAGTCTTTTCCTGTTCTTGCGACTTTTTGGAGTTAAAAAACCAATAGGAATTTCTTCTTCAATTAAAGAATCGATTTGTTTTATGAATTCGGTTTCTTCACTGTTATCAATTCTTTTCATTTTTTCTGAAATCTCTCTGGGTTGATTTTCAAAAGAACCATTCATTTTCCCTACTTCTTCGTCAATATCAAAATTTTCGGAAACTGGTAATTTGGGGAATTGCCCAACAATTAACATCGTCATAGATAAAATGTTTTTAAAATTTAAACAATATTGTTATTTAAAAATATTATACACATAATTAAACTCCTGTCAAGTAAAAACCCTTATTCTATAAGGGTTTTTACTTGGCGTAAGTTGTAGCATCTTCTAGTTTAATAGATAAGAGCTTAGAGACACCTTCAGACCCCATCGTAATTCCATACAAAACACTAGCTCGTGACATTGTTTCTCTGTTGTGAGTGACCAAAATCAACTCAGAATACCTCGATAAATTAAGAAGCATATCTCCATATTTTCTAGAATTAGCTTCATCTAAAGCAGCATCAGTTTCGTCTAAAACTAAAAATGGTGGTGGGTTTACTTGAGAAATTGCAAAAAGTAAAGCAATAGAAGTAAGGGATCTTTCTCCTCCAGAGAGCATGTTTAAATCTTTAACTTTTTTATGAGGCAAGGAGACATCAATATCAATACCCCTTTCAAAACCAAGTTCACTCTCATTGTTATCTTCAATTTCTTTTACTTCTTCATCCGACAACTCCCCTTCTATTTCATCCAGCTTTCTGATTTTTTTATACTCCATCGTAACAGAGAGAGAAGCCTTACCCCCACCAAACATTAAACCAAAAAACTCATTAAATTGTTTGTTTATTTTATCGACTCCGTCTTTAAATTCTTTATCTAAACTTTCTTTTAATTCTTTGATTAAAAGATTAAGAGATTGAGTACTTTCTTTCAAATCTAATAACTCCTTTTCTAAAAATGAGTCTCTCTCAACTGTTTCTTCGTACTCTTTTAAAACCTCAGTTCCACTTCCAGAACCAATATCTTCTAATTTAATTTTAATTCTCTCTATTTTTCTACGCATCTCTTCTTGGGAAGACCTATCCACTTCACCATCAAAAAAAGTTCTTGCATAAACGACAATATCTCTTCCAATTAAAACTCCGGCCTCAACTAACTCTGCTTCAAAAGAAGCTTTAATCGAAGAAAGTTTTTCTTCTTCGAAATTAAATGAATGAATAGAAGAAGCAACTTCATTTTTCTCTCTAAGAAGCTCATAAAAAACCCTCTCTCCATTTCTAATAACTTCCTGATTTTCCCTTTCTTTTTCACGGAGACTAGAGATTAAAGATAAAATATTTTTTTCTTCCTCTTTTATTTTATCAAGTTGGATATTTATTTCATCTCTCTTTTTTATAATTTCGTTAAATTCATTTTCTATCTCTGGGTCAACTTTCGTATTTGTTTCAGGATTATCATAAAGGGTTTTTATTTTATTTTTTATTTCTTTTAAGATTCCTATCATTTCGGATATTTCTCCAGATAAAATAGCTTCATCAATCTTATTAGAGACATCTTCTACGACCGATTTCCATTCAGATTCAGAAATTACCCTTTCTTTCTTTTCTTTCGATTTTTCAATTTGACGTTTAACCCCCTCTAAAATACCCTCTAAGCGCCCAAAAGATTGAGACAATTCATCTTTTTGTCTTCTAAGACCTTCAAGGTTATTTTCGTTTTCCTTTATTTGTTTTAGATATTCACTTTCTGTTTGGTCTTTATCTTTTTCTTTTTCTATCTCTCTAATCTTTTCTGTTAAAACCTTATCTTTTAAATCTAATTCTTCTTTCAACTTTAAAAGACGAGTAGTTTCATTATTAATATAGGTACTTTCTTTTGATAAATAATCACGATAAAAATCCTTCAGCTCTTCTCTCATGTTTTTCGCTTTTTCAACAATCTGAACTTGCTTTTTTAGAAAATTCAAATGAGGAGCAATCTCTCTTCTTAATGATTGAACTTCTTTTATATTTAAAGAAGTTTTTTCAAGTTTTCGTTCAGCTTCGCGAATCCGATACTGATAAACTCTTAAACCCAAAGCATCTTCTATCATTGCTTTACGGTCCTTATTGGAAGCATTTAAAACCCTATCTGCTTCTCCTTGAGAAATTATATGATGACCAGAACTACCAATATTAACTGAGGCTAGTAAATCAACGATATCCTTTAATCTAACCTCTGTTCCATTAATCCCATAACGATTAGAACCGTCAGGAAAAACTTCACGTGAAATTACAATTTCATCATAATCAAGAGAGACTCCCATACCACTATTAGTGAAAGAAAAATTCTTTTTTTTATTATCAAAAGTTATTGCAACCCTAGCTCGATTAGAAGAGGTTAGTGTTTTCGATCCCTTAAATATTAAATCTACTCCCCCTTTACCTCTTAATGACTTCATAGATTGTTCTCCCAAAACAAATCTTATCGCCTCAACAATATTAGATTTTCCAGAACCATTTGGCCCAACAATTCCAGTAATTGGAGTCGTAAAAGTAATTAGACTTTTTCGCCCAAATGATTTAAAACCTGTTAATTCAATACTTTTTAAAGTCATGGATTTAATCTAACCACTCTTTTATTTCTAAAGCTGTTTGAGCTGCAGCTTGTTCTGCTTCTTGCTTAGAATGACCCTTACCTAAAGATATCTGCTCCTCACCAAAAAATATCCCGACAACGAAATTTTTATCATGATCAGGCCCAGTTTCATTAATCACTTTATAAGAAGGAGTTATATTTAAATATTCTTGAGATTTTTCTTGAACTAAACTCTTTGGATCACGCCATAATTTTTTAGCAACAATAACATCAAGTTTACTAATCAGACTTTTTATAATAAAATCTCGAGCTTTTTCATATCCTTGGTCTAGGTAAACAGCCCCAACATAAGCTTCGTAGGTATTTGCAAGAATATAATTTCTCGCCTTACCAACGTCTTTTGACTCTCCTTTTGATAAAAGCAAGCAAGTATTCATTTCTAATTCTTGAGCAACTTCTCCGATAATTACAGCATTAACCAAAGCAGACCTATAAGCAGTTAATTCTCCTTCGTTATTATTTGGATATTTTTTATAAAGATAATCAGTTACAACAAGCTCCAAGACTGCGTCTCCGAGAAACTCTAGTCTTGCGTTATGTGATAATTTTGTCCCACCATTCTCATTTATGTAAGAACGGTGAATAAAAGCTTGCTCTAACAACTTTTTATCGTTAAAAATAATTCCTGTTTTATCTTCAAAAAGTGAAAAATTACTCATAATATACTTCAAATTATTTATTAGTTAAAATCTCGAC
>JAQVGE010000122.1 GCA_028696935.1 Minisyncoccota bacterium
TTCGAAGTGATGAAAACGTGAAAATATCTGTTCGCGGGAACAAGTCCAAAGGCATGATTTTGAACGTGACAGAGCGATTTAGATAACATGCGTTTGCGTGTGGTCGATTTAGATAACATGGGCTTGCAGTGGTCAATTTAGATGTTGTTCAGATTTGGCGAGGTTACGTGGTCAGCTTGGATACACGAACCCTATTCGATAATAAATATTAATTAAATGGAGGCTTTAAAAATGAATATTAATAAAGAATGCTGTTGTGGATGCGACACAAAGGTGACAGATACGGATAAGGTAAATAAGTGTCCTGTCTGTGGTAACGAAGGAATATCTGTCAGCAAGATAACGGTTGAACATTTAGTGTCAGACGACTACCGCATGACCGTTGAAGGAGATGGATATCGGATTTGTATGAATGAGGACTGCAATGTTGTATATTACAATACCAATAGCGGAATAAAATTCTTGAAAGAACAAGTCAGGGTTCCTATTTGGTTCAAAAAAGATGCAAATCCTAAGTATGCTTGTTATTGCAGTAAAGTCACAGAAGAACAAGTAATTGAAGCAGTAGTAAAGCATGGGGCGAAAACGGTTAGAGAAGTAAATAGCATCACCGGAGCGATGAAAAACTCTAATTGCATAGAGAAAAATCCGCTTGGCATTTGCTGTCATAAAATTATTCAGGAGGCTATTGATAAAGGTTTGGCCATGAAATAATTCGGGAATAGGCATGTTTTTATACTTGTTGTTATAGATCTAATCGTATTTATCAGGAGGCAGATATGTGGAGTATTTGATTTTAATATTGTCCAGCTTTTTAGCTGCTCTCATATCGGGAGCTGCCGGTTTTGGAGGGGCGCTTCTATTACTTCCGGTTGCTACTGCTTGTGTCGGTGCGGAAATCGCAGTTCCAGTACTTACGCTTGCCCAGTTGATTGGAAATATTTCTCGTATGGCTACAGGATTGAAACAAATAAAATGGTATGCGGTTGGATGGTTTTGTCTTACGGCTTTACCACTTTCGGCATTAGGAGCGTTTGGCTTTTCTGTTTTACCTAAGGATATCGTGACACGATTTATCGGTGCGGCTCTGATTCTTCTTGTGATTTTCAAGGTCAAAAAGATATTCGAACTGAAAGGAAACAAGAGAACCTTACTTATCGGCGGTGCAATAACAGGTGGTTTATCTGGACTTGCCGGGAGCGGTGGCCCTATCGGTGCGGCAGTTTTTCTCTCGTTGGGGTTGCCACCTGTGGCTTACATAGCCAGTGAAGCGACAACTGCCACAGCCATGCATATCCTTAAAACCATTATTTACTCCAAACTGACATCCATGAATCTTCAAGCCTTGCTGGTTGGATTAACCATGGGCGCGGCTATGATAGCCGGGACGTTGGTTGCAAACAAGTTTATAAAGAATATGGAAAAAGACAAATTCCAGAAATATATTGCGATACTATTGTGTGTTGTCGGAGCGTATTTGTTGTTTTTCGGGGCATAGGAAAATGAACATAAAATAAACA
Organism: Minisyncoccota bacterium; assembly: GCA_028696935.1. The sequence continues at coordinate 1,521 of JAQVGE010000122.1, forward strand.
AGGCACCCTACGTTTAATTTCGTAGAGTGCCTTGTTTATTTTTTATCTTATTCATTTACATCCACCGTCACACCGGACTTGAATTCCACGGTGAATTTATCCTCATAGACAGTGACCTTTTCAATCAGCCGCCGGACAAGCGCCTCGTTGTATTCGGACAGGGCAGTGGGCTGCTCCTGAAGAAATGCGCTCATGTCGGTGATGCGTTTTTGCAGTTCATCCCGACCGAGGTTTTCAACTTGAGCCTTTTGTTTCTCGTCACGTAGGCGATAGATTTCATCGCCGACCTTCTCGTAGTCAGCCTTTGAGCTGGCGAGCTTTAAGAGCTCTGCTTGAAGATCTGTAAGGCGTTTATCGATTGCGGTAATGGTATGACTGTTTTCGTGACAAATTACGGTTTCAATATTTTTCTGCAGCGTGATGAGAAAATGGTCTTTATCACATAATGCTTGATTGATGGCCGTGACCATCACTTGCTCTAAGGTGATCTCAAGTACCGTTCGAGCCTCGCAGAACAAGCCGGTGTTCTCTAATCGGCTGACACACCGCCAAACAACTGATTTCTTGCCTCGGTTGTTCCAGTGAACCCTGCGGAACACCTCGCCGCAGCCACCACAGACAATCATGTTAGAGAAACAGTGGATGCAGCTGAAGGTCCTGTTCTTACCGTTTGGGCTGGTATGGACGATGCGGCGATTTATGAGTTCCTCCTGCACCTGCATGAATATTTCACGCGGGATAATGGCTTCGTGGCTATTTTCTACATAATACTGCGGTACGACGCCGTGGTTCTTTACTCGAGTCTTTGTGAGGAAGTCCGTGGTATAGGTTTTCTGCAACAGGGCATCCCCAATATATTTTTCATTTCGTAGGATTTGATTGATATTGCTGGTATGCCATTTTTCATTCCCTGCTCCATTTAGGATGCCATCGGCTTCAAGCCCGCGCTTGATTTTCAGCATGCTGGCACCTTCGAGGTATTCCCGGTAGATGCGCTTTATGATTTCTGCTTCCTCAGGGACAACGATCAGGCGCTTATTTTCATCCTTGGTAAATCCAAGAAAGCGGTTGCAGTTGACCTGTATTTCGCCCTGCTGGTAGCGGTACTGAAGCCCCAGTTTGACGTTCTGGCTGAGAGACTGGCTTTCCTGTTGTGCAAGAGAAGCCATGATGGTGAGCATGACCTCGCCTTTGGAGTCCATGGAATTGATGTTCTCCTTCTCGAAGAAAACGGGTATGCTCTTTTCTTTTAGCTGCCGGATATATTTCAAACAGTCCAACGTGTTTCGGGCAAAGCGGCTGATGGATTTGGTAATGACCATGTCGATGCTGCCCGCCATGCACTCATCGATCATTCGGTTGAATTCTTCGCGCTTCTTGGTATTTGTGCCTGAGATGCCGTCATCCGCATAGATACCTGCCAGCGTCCAGTCCGGATGGCCGTTGATATAAGTTGTGTAATGCTCAATCTGTGCATCGTAGCTGGTAGCCTGCTCGTCACTGTCGGTTGAAACCCTGCAGTAGGCAGCAACACGGAGTTTCAGTTTTTCTTCATCACTATCTTTTCGGGTATGTTTCCTAGCTGGAAGTACCGTAACAGTTCTATTTGTCGCCAATTGTTTACACCTCGCTTTCTATTAGGCTGTAGGCATACGAAGCCTGTGCAAAAGGATCATCATAAACTTGTATCCCTTCGATGATGTGGAAGGTAGTGGGGTAGATAGCTGCCTTATCTTCTTTAGGCTCGCGCAGTCTGCCGAGAGCAGATGCCCGTCTAAACCGTTCTTCTTGAACAGCAGCAAAGGTATCTGGGTCAATGATTGTGGGGTAATAATCATCGCCAAGGTAATGGCGATTTTTTAGTATTTTACCGATTCCGGCATGAAAGGCATCAATGCCCACTTTGTTAGCAGCAGTCCTTAAGGAATCGCCAGAAAGGTAAGATTGATAGAGCGCTTGAACCTGCTCTGCGGCGTGTTCGTCAACCACTGCGACTCCATTTTCTATCCCGTATCCGAAGGGGGTATGGCCCATTTATTTCACCAACCTTTCTTTTAGCGTTATGCCGCATTTCAATACGAATCCGATTTCCTTCCTCGAATAGACAATAATATGATCAACAAACCGGCTGAAAAGCTCCCCGTCAAAGCCAGACTGCATGGTAGCTTTTGTTGCAAACTGGAGGAGTGCGCTAACTTCAC
>JAQVGE010000123.1 GCA_028696935.1 Minisyncoccota bacterium
AAAGTATAGGTGTATCTGAAATGCCAACACATTCAATTAACTCAAATGAGTTAATAAAAATAGCTGATAATGCTTTATACAAAGTTAAAGAAACTACTAGAAACAGGGTTATGATAGGGGAAGCAGCAGAAAATTATAAACCAGCATATGAAGCTAAAAAAGTAGAAACTAAAAATTATGAAAAACAAAACTAGAATAGAAATAAATATAAAAGCGTTAAAAAACAACTTAAAAGAAATTAACAGTCATGCAACAAATAAAATAGTACAAGGTGTGGTAAAAGCTAATGCTTATGGACATGGTGATATAGAGATAGCTAGAGCACTTGAAGGGATTGGAGTAAATACTGTAGGTGTTGCAAGAGTAGAAGAAGGAGTTAGACTTAGAGAGGCAGGTATTAATGCTGATATACTTGTATTAGGTGGTGCTGAAAAATCTGAATTTGAAACTCTTTTTAATTATTCTTTAAAACCTGTAATATATAATAAGGAAATTGCCAAAAAGCTAAACTCATATTTAAGTTTTAGAAAAAAAACCATGCCAGTACATATTAAATTTGATACAGGCATGCATAGACTTGGAATAATGCATGAAAAAAGACATAATTTTTATACATTAATTAAAGAATTAAAAAATTTAGAAATTGAAGGACTTATGACTCATTTCCTAGCTGCTGGTAGTGTTGAAAACCCTTGGAATAACATCCAAATTGAAAAATTTACAAATTTAATTAATGAATGGAAAAAAGAATTTAAAAAATTACCTAAATTTATACATGCTGAAAACTCTGCTAGTTTTTTTAATTTTAATATAAAAAATACTAACATGGCAAGATTAGGTATAGCATTATATGGATATGGCATGAAAAATTTAACTCCAGTATTAAGTTTATACTCTATAGTAAAAGATATCAAAAAACTTAAAAAGGATGAAACCGTGAGTTATGGTGGATGGTATAAGGCTGAAAGAGATATGACTGTTGCAGTTATTCCTGTAGGTTATGGTGATGGTTTTATGCGTTCAAATAGAAAGGGTGAAGTTTTAATAAATGGAAGTCGTGCAAAAATTGTTGGAATTATATGCATGGATTACTTTATGGTTGATATAACTGATATAAAAGAAGTTAATATAGGTGATACTGTAACTATTATAGGAAAAGATTTAAATGCTGAATACTGGTCTAAAATATCAAATACAATAGTTTATGAAATTCTTACAATAATAAATCCTAGAATACGGAGAGTATATGAAGACTAAACGAGCGTTAATAAGTGTTACAGATAAAGAATTAATAAAAGATTTTGCAAAAAATTTAGATAAACTTGGATTTGAAATATATGCTACTAAAGGAACAACGAAATTTTTAAAAGATATTGGAATTAGTTCAAAGACAGTTGAAGAATATACAAATTTTCCAGAAATACTTGGGGGTAGAGTTAAGACTTTAAATCCAAAAATATTTGGTGGGATACTTTGTGATAGAGATAAAAAAGATCATTTAAATCAATTAAAAGAACATCAAATTCTAGAATTTAATTTAGTTTGTGTAGATTTATATCCAGTAAAAAAAGTAATAGAAGAAGGGGCAAATCTTGATACAGTTATTGAAAACATAGATATAGGTGGAATATCACTTATAAGAGCTAGTGCTAAAGCTTTTAAAGATGTAACTATTCTAATAGACCCTAATGATTTTAGTACTGTTATAAATGAAATTAAAGAAAATGGTGACACTTTACTTGAAACAAGAAAAAGATTAGCTACTAAAGCTTTCAAATTAAGTTCAAGTTATGATCAAATTATTTTTAATTATTTAGAAGGAAAAAATCCTAATAAATTAGATAATGCTAGTTGTAACTGTAGTTCAGAATATTTAAAATTAGAAAAGTTAAAAGTTTTAAGATATGGTGAAAACCCTCATCAAAAGGCTTTATATTTTGATAATAACTCTAGTTTTATAAAAGAGGTTTTAAAAGGAGATATTTCATATAATAATATTTTAGATCTTGATGGAGCAGCTAATCTTTGTTTTGGGCTTTCAAAAATTTACAAATATGTATCAATTATTGTAAAGCATGGTAGTCCATCAGGAGTAGGAATTTCAGAAAAAAGTATTGTTGATGCTTTTGAAAAGGCTTGGGAAGTAGACCCATTATCTAGTTTTGGTGGAGTTCTTGTATGTAATGAAGAATTAGATGAAGAGATTCTTTCTGTAATGAAAGGAAAATTTATAGAACTTATTGTAGCACCAAGTTTTACTTTAAAATTTTTAGAAAATTCTGAAAGTAGAAAAAAACTTAAAATTTTAACTATAGATAAAGATAAAGTTTTATGTTTAGAAAAAATTTATCGTTCAAGTTGTGGTGGCATTCTAGAACAAACTAGTGACGCTTGGTGGGAAGATAGTGAATTTAAGATTCTTTCTAAGAGAAAACCAACAAAAGAAGAGTTAGCGGCAGCAAAGCTAGCATGGAGCGTTGTGGCCGTTACAAAATCAAATGCGATAGTAATAGGGACAAAAGATAGAATTTTAGGAATAGGGGGAGGTTGCGTAAGTAGAGTTGATGCAGCTAATATGGCAGCTAGAAAAGCAAAAGAATTTGGTATAAAAAATGAAGTTATAGCTATGGCTTCAGATGCGTTTCTTCCTTTTGCAGATAGTCTTCATGAAGCTTTAAAAGTAGGAGCAAGTGTGATTATTGAACCAGGTGGTTCTATAAGAGATAATGAAATAATAGAAGAGTGTGATAAGAATAACTTAGTTTTGATATTTACAAATAAAAGACATTTTAGACATTAAATTACTTTTAATAATAATCATACAAAAAAATATATAAAAAAACAAATTACAATAAATATATTAAAATAACTTATAATATCAATTATTTTAGATAATATAAATACTTCTATGTTTTTTTCTGTATACTACTAGTATGTAATAATTATATAATAAAATACAGAGGTCTATATGAAAAAACTAGCTCTTAGTTTATTGTTATTATTAGTATCATGTTTATCAGAAATAGATTCTTCAAATCCAGAACTTGTAAAATTCATAAAAACATTTTTAGAAAAGAAAGATAGCTCACTGAGTGTTATTATAAAAAGAGGACAAGATAGAAAAGAGATTTTTGTTGAAGGATTTTATCTTAAATTTAATGACAAAGAAGAGCTAATAGCTTGTAAAAGCCATGATGATTGTAAAACAATTCTAGAAACTAAAGGTGTAGAAGATTTAATAAAAGAAGTTAATGATGATAGTGTTGATCCTTATGCTTATAGAAGGAATCGCGTTGAGAGAGTTTCTGATAAAATTACAAAAGCTATTTTTAAAGAATTTGATTTAATTAGTAATGCTGTAAAAACTGAAAGAATAGTATGTAGTGTTGTAGTAGAAAGATGGATGGATTTTGAAAACAATGCTCTTCGTATTCCAGTTGTATGTTCTTATACTGATTATTATATTCCAGATGATAAGTATAATTTCGCATATTTTTATTTTTATATATTATTTTAAGTTAAATTTAATTTATTTGACTTTCATATCTTAAATTTGTTAAAACAAGGGTAGTATGAAGATCTCAAATTTAGAAAATATTATTTCTTATACGTTTAAAGATAAAACTATACTAAATAAAGCACTAACCCATTCATCTTTTAGCAATGAACATAAAACTGAAAGTTATGAAAAGCTTGAATTTCTGGGCGATGCAGTGCTTG
>JAQVGE010000124.1 GCA_028696935.1 Minisyncoccota bacterium
AATCAACCCCAAAATCTTAAATTAGAAGGTGCGCCAAAAGAGATGGCTAAAATGAGCGCCAAGCGTGATAATTTTGATTTAGTGAGAGAAAAGACTAAAGATGAAAGTGGTAAGACGGTGGGTAGAAATGACCCCTGTCCTTGTGGTAGTGGTAAAAAGTTTAAGAAATGTTGCGGACAGTAATGTATGAAGATAATATTGGCTTCTAAAGAAAAATTTCTATTAAATAAAGGCTATGATTTGTGTGGTATTAATAGAGAAAATCTTAAAATAGGAATTATTAATACTGCCTTTCAAGTAGTTGAAGATCGAGAGTATATACAATATATAGAGGAATATTTTGATTTAATGAAATCAGCAAGAATAGATTTTAAAGAGCTGGACATAAAAGATAAAACAGAAAAAGAAATTTTAGATTTTTTTTCTGATAGAAATATTATTCAAGTTCTTGGGGGTAATGTATTTTATTTATTAAAAATAATAAGAGAATTGCAGTTTGATTTAATTTTGAAAAAACTTTTAGAAAAAGGTCTAAATTATATTGGTTGCAGTTCTGGTTCATATATCATGTGCCCCACAGTTGAAGTTGCTTCTTGGAGAATTGGTCGTGATAGATACGGTTTAACAAATTTTTCCGCCTTAAACTATTTTCCTTATTTGATTAAATGCCACTTTACGGATGATAAAAAAGAAGAGATGATTCAAAAGGCCAAGACTCTAAAATGCCCCTTAAAAGTTTTAAAAGATGATCAGTGTTTTTTGTTGGAAGAAAATAAAATAAGTTTTTTTGGTAATAATAAGGAAGTTATTTTATAAAAATTTTAAGTTTTCTTCATGACCTTTTTGTTATAATGATTAGTCTAATTTACTAATCATTAACATTATGAAAAAAGAAGAAGTAGAAAACAAAATGGCCTTATTTCAAGGGCAGAAAATTAGAAAAACTATTTATCAGAAAGAATGGTGGTTTTCAGTTGTAGATGTGTGCGAAGTTTTAAGCGAAAGCCCAGCTCCTCGCCAATATTGGGAAAAAGTAAAAACACGAGAATTTCCAGACTTTCAACTGTCCCCAAATTGGGGACGGTTGAAAATGATTGCTGAAGATGGAAAAATGAGAGAAACTGACTGCGCTAACACTGCAGGAATATTACGCATTGTGCAATCTATTCCATCGCCTAAAGCTGAACCTTTTAAGCGTTGGCTGGCAAAAGTTGGCTATGAAAAGATTCAAGAAATTGATAACCCAGAATTAGCCACTAAAAGAACTAAGCTACTCTATAAATTAAAAGGCTATTCAGAAGATTGGATTGAAAAAAGGATGCGCGGCATTGCTATTAGAGAAGAATTAACTGATGAATGGCAGAAGCGTGGGGCAGAGAAAAATAAGGATTATGAAATATTAACATCAGAAATATCTCAAGCAGCTTTTGGCTTAAGCCCCAGTGAATACAAGAAAGTTAAGGGGCTAAAATCTGAAAATCTTCGTGATCACATGGATGATTTTGAGTTGATTCTAACCATGCTTAGCGAGAGAACAACAGCTGAAATTCATCGCAATCATGATTCTCGTGGCATGATAAAATTAAAAGATGATGCGAGAGTTGGTGGTTCTATTGCCGGTTCTGCGCGTAAGCAAATAGAGAGAAAAATTGGTAGATCCATAGTTTCTAATTATAATTTTTTAAAACAAAATCAGCAAAAGTTAAAAAATAAGAATAGTTTCAGAGATTAATTATTCCATGATAATAATTTCATTAAGATAAATCATTTATGAAAATAACAATTTGTGGCAGTATTGCTTTCTATGAAGAGATGTTACAAGTTAAAACCAAGCTTGAAAATTTTGGTCATGAAGTAAAATTGCCGCCTAGTCAAATTAAAAATCAGGCGGGTGATGTAATTAGTGTGACGGAGTATTATCAAATTAGAAAATCTGGGAAATTAGATGATTGGATTTGGGTGGCTAAAAAAGAAGCGATGTTAAATCACTTTGCCAAAGAGGAATGGTCTGATGCGATTTTAGTTATTAATCAAGAAAAGAATGGCATTTCTGGTTATGTGGGGGCCAATACTTTAATTGAAATGGGTATTGCTATGTTTTTAAAGAAAAAAATATATTTATTATATGATATACCTGACATGGCTTGTAACGAAGAAATTAGAGCTATGCAACCGATTAGTTTAAAGGGTGATTTAAATTTAATTAATTAAATTTATTAAAATATATGTCAGAGAAACAACTAGATTTTTTACATATCTTTGACGAAGAAACAGAAAAAAATAATGAAGCAAGCGAGCCAGATTTAGAGCATGACTCAGAGGATGAGGATTTTGATCTAGAGGAAAATGATCCTTTGGTCTTTGAAGAAGCAGAAAAGCGTCGGCGTTTAGAAGCAGAAGAAATAATGAAACAGCAAGCAGTCGCTCAAAAACAATTGGAATTGGAAAATTTACGCTTCAAGATTTTAAATAATCAGGCTGATCTTCATTTAAGTGATTTTGCTCCTTTTATGGGTGAAATTGAATCTTATCAAAAACGTTTATCTGATTTTCGTCGAGCTTACGAAGCTTCTGAAAATGGCCCCAATAAAGAAGCTTTGTATCGCAAGCTGGTTAGTCCACAATTGGAAGACGAAGAAAATTTTCGGGAATCTGCCTTGCTTTATATGCGTTATGACAAATTAAAGAAAGAACAGTCTGTGAGGGCTGATAATTTAACAGTTAATTGGCAAAGGAAAGATAGGGCTGAGAAAAAACAGAATGTAGGTAAAAGTTATATTAAGAAAAGAAATACTTTTTGGCAGACTCCCAATAAAAGAGCGGGCAAAGATGCGGCGACAGGGGAATATTTAGAATTAGATAAAGATAGCGATTAATTTATTATTTATATCTTATTATATATTTTATGAAAAAAGATGATAATCTAGAAGTAAAAGTGCCCAGTTTTCCAGAGGCCGAAGAATCGGTCTTGACTTTTTGGCAAGAGGCTAAAATTTTTGATAAATCTTTAGCTAAAGAAGCGCCACGAGGTGAATATGTTTTTTATGATGGGCCTCCTTTTGCTACCGGTACTCCTCACTATGGACACATTGTGGCTAGTGTAATGAAAGACGTTGTTCCCCGATATCAAACCATGAAGGGTTTTCGAGTTTTTCGTAAATGGGGCTGGGATTGTCATGGTTTGCCTATTGAAAATATTGTTGAAAAAGAAATGGGAACTAAGACTAAGAAAGATATTGAAGATTTAGGGGTGGATAAATTTAATGATTTGTGTCGTTCTAAAGTAATGACTTATGCTGATGAATGGGAAAAGGTGATTGGTCGTTTAGGTCGTTTCGCTGATTTTGAAAATTGCTACCGCACCATGGATCTTGATTTTATGGAAAGTGTTTGGTGGGTTTTTAAGCAACTATGGAATAAAGGTTTGATTTATAAAGATTATCGCTCCATGCATATTTGTCCTCGTTGTGAAACCACACTGTCACAATCAGAAGTAACAGAGGGTTATCGAGATATTAAGGACTTATCCGCTATTGCTAAGTTTGAATTATTGGATGAAGCTAATACTTTTATTTTAGCCTGGACAACTACGCCTTGGACTTTAATTGGTAATGTGGCTTTAGCTGTGGGAGATGATATTGATTATGTAAAGCTTAAAGTTAATCAAGAACAATATATAATGGCTAAAGATTTACTAGAACT
>JAQVGE010000125.1 GCA_028696935.1 Minisyncoccota bacterium
ATACTTATTCTGTACGTATAAGGAACGTAAGGTGCAACCAATTTCCAGAAAAAATGACATAGATGTTAAGGTATGGTAGAATTAAAACGGAATACAAATAAGAATCTAATGGAGGTTTACGGAATGAATATTGAGCAATTTGTTATAGCATACGGTGTGGAGCAAGACCGCCTACGCGCTATTCTTCCAGATGGATTTTCATCGCTACGGCCTGTTCTCCGCATCAACGCGGAAGTGAGGGATGAAAAATGCGGTTATGTGGAATTCAATACTGCCATTGAAAAGGACGGCAAGAAAGGCTGGTTGAATATTGGGCATTGGAATAATGTCATTTTTGAGAGGAATGGCAAGAAAGTTATATTCAAAACAGATTTTTTGACAATTTCTTTTAAAGGTGTTGGAATTGAAGGTTCTTGTCCCGCTGAAAAAGATAACGCAGGATGCTATTTTCTGAAAGATGCCGGCCTGTTCAGGCCTGTGGAAGCCATTACAGCAAACAAAGAATTCTGTGATTGCGAGTTTGCTTGGAACTTTGGAGGGACTGGTGCTCATGGGGTAAGTATAGGAAAAACATTGCCTGCAATTCCTACAGAGGTAAAAACACTGTATCCAAAGCACGACTTTACAGTGGAAAACGCAGCGCAGATTCCTTGTGAACAAGTGCTCGGTACTTACATGGTAAAATTCGCACAGTAGAAAGTGCAGGTCTTCGCTTGAATCCCTGATGATAAATTCTAATTTGTAAGTCTGTTCATTCACTCTCCATCGAAGAATATATCGTCTGAAACAGCCAATATCTACATAAAGAAAGTCGGCACTGAATTGTTTCCCAGTACCGACTTTACTTTCTAACTTACCTGTTTATATTCAAATTCTTCATTTTCTTCCTTGAAATATTTCCTCTATAGAATTTTTTGTCTTTGCCTGCATAAGATACTCGGCACACTTATAATCAATCATCTTCTACCTCCGTATTTTCTGTATCAGTTTTCCATGTACCAGATAGCGGTAATCCCTTCTGGAATTCACACAGGTAGATAAGGTCACAATCTTATCAGACTCCGCAACCTCCACTTCTGTATCATATCCGGCATACCCTCGAATCGTTTCCACAAAACTTCGGAAATCATTCCCATCGGAAAATGCATATGTGTATGCGCGGCTTCCAGTCTTCCCCGTATAGCAGGAAAATATCTGATACACCAGAATGTTATCCGGGACATAGACATAAAAATAGGGATTCTGGTCATATAGAGACTTGTCGTCATAGCTGTCCAAGGTTCCAAACATACTGCCATTTTTCATATTGTGTCCATAGATGATGGTATTCTGGTCGGCAAAGTCGCTCTTATTATGAAAATCTACGAATATACTCCCGTTGCTGTTGCTCTCTCCAGTAAATAGATGGGACAGATAGTAAAAATTGTCCGTCCTCTGTACCACTGGATAACTAATGTCCAGTGCCGGAATCTGTATCCATCCAACCACATCCTGATTTTGGTTCTTTAAACCATCAAAATCAATCTGAAGCCAAGGATCTGCTTCTGAACTATTCTCGCCTGTATCTGTTCCACCTGCTTCTTCCGTTTCATCTGATTCTTCCACAAAATCTTGCAGTTCTTCATAGGCATCTGTCCCCTTTTGATATTCCAGATAAATCTGAATCAGCTTCACCGCTGTGAAAAGGAATAGACCTACTGCAATCAGCAGTAAACCTCCTAATATCCAGTTGTTTTTTCGCTTCATCTTTCCGCTCCTTTCGATCATAATAATAATCATCAATTCCTTTTAAGTTGCCCTGCCATTCTCCATGTTCATCGGTATCCCATACCATGCGTGTCATAGAAATATCCAGGTCTCTGCAGATTTCATAAGCCTTCTGGCAGCCTTTTTGTATGATCTTTCTTTTCTCTGCCTTAAAGCTGCAATAATCTTCTTTTCCCTTTGTGCTACATTCCCCACATTTGCCGTAAGCATGGTCGCAGTTTATCCGCATTTTCTTATCCATGTCATAGGCTTCCCATATTACCTGTACCTTACGGCTTTTGAGTTTCTCCAGAACAGGTCTTAGATTCCTGTGCTGATTGACTCCCGCTACACAGATAAAAGTATCACCAGACAAATAATGTGCGATGGTGCCCTTCAGACTTCCCTCCGTCAAATATATGACCTTAGCATCCAGATTTCCAATCACATGGACCGGACTTCCTGATGATACGCCTTGCTCATAATTCACACTGGACAGCCAGATATATTTCCGGTCATCTACCACTTTATCTGCACGTATCTGAAATCCTTGTATCAGCCCATCTACGGATTGAACCGGGATTAGAACCCCAGAATTTTTCGCAGTAACATGTATGGTCCATGCGCCATCCGTATCCTGATAGAATCCAGGTACACCCTTTACAGTGCAGCCTTCTTCCATTAGTGTACGAGTCAGTTTCTTAATGCCAAAGACCGGTGTACTGCGATAACGTTGTTCCTCAATCTGCGGTAAAGTAAGGCCTCTATGCAACAGATCTTCTCTGTGTTTTGTCGTAAGAATCAGATGATCCAGCATTTTCCGATAAGTCATATCTACAATCTCCGGCGATGCCAGTTCCACATTCTTGATTTCTGGCTCTTTGGGTTTTGAATCCTTTTTCTCATAATCCGTTCGATAAGTGCCCCTATTAAGTGCTTCCCGGATCTGCAGATTGGCTTCGCTGGTAGTCACGTTATAGAGCATACTGTATAGTTTCAGCATCCCGCCCTGCGCGTCACAATAGTTGCACCGAAATACATTTTTCTCCAGATTCACATTCATTTTCCCCTTTTTATAATTACAAAAAGGACAATCTACATCCAAAGTCCGGCTGCTTCTGTGCCTCACAGTAAGGCGGAGCAGATCCACCACATCGGATATATTGTAATCAAATCCCGACATATCATAAGACATCTATGTATGTTCCTCCTTATTTCCTGCAGCCAGTCTCCTGACTGCAGGGTGTTCTTCTTGTTATCCGGCCATCGGCATTGCTCTTTCCAAAAGGAATTTTGCAGCTGCCGGAACCAGGTTGTTATTTCCCTTGTAACTCGTTACAAACCAGTCAAGGCTGGAAGGACTTTCCAACGCAACCTGTCCCATGGTCTTATTGCCGAATTTACCTTTTCCGCCAATCACCACCTGCGTTGCCTGCTCATACGTCATACGCTTCACCAGTTCTTCCACCGGAAGACTGGCATCCAATGGCTGCATTGGATTCACGCCCTGTGTCATCCCAGCATTTTGTGATGTCATACCTTGTAGGACATTCCCCATTGGTGACTGGACATTTCTCTGCTGCTGTGCCTCCTGATAAAAGTTATGCATCATGGATTGCTGACTGTTTGGCATTGTATTCTGATTTGACATTGTATTTTGCTTCGCTATTCTATTCTGATTCGCCATCTCATATTGATTTGGTACGGGAATGCCTGCATCCACCTGCACCGAGTCTGCTTCCTCACCGACATCGGCAAACTGCACACCAAATCCGGCATCTGCCAGTGCTCGTCCAATCGCTGCTGTCTCCGCAGTTTCCAAAAACTTATCGCCAAACTGTGGATCTGGACTTCGAAACTTCTGTGAAAATGCATTTGCGATATAACTCTCCGGGGTATCCATCTTATCCAGATAGATTCTTGCTTCTATTACCGCCATCTGTTCG
>JAQVGE010000126.1 GCA_028696935.1 Minisyncoccota bacterium
ACTTCCCCGCGGGTCTCGGACAGGTGCATGTGCAGCAGGATCCCGTGTTCGGCGGCCACTTTTGCCACCTGCACCAAAGTCTTTTCACTGCAGGCGTAGATGGAGTGCGGGGCCAGGTTGAAATCCAGCAAGGGGTCGTCCGCGTAGCGCTGACGCAGTTCCAGCACCTTGTTGCCCAGGGTGGCGTGCTCAGGTTCGGATTTGCCATCCAGCACCGCTTCACCGATGATGGCCCTCAGTCCTGCCCGGGAACAGGCTTCCGCCACCGCCGGCATGTTGAAATACATGTCCTGGATCTGGGTGATGCCGTTTTTGATCATCTCAGCGGCGCCGTGGAGGGCGGCCTGGCTGATGAATGCGTGGCTCAGCATTTTGGCCTCGAGCGGCCAGATGAAGTCGTGCAGCCAGGTTTGCAGCGGCAGGTCGTCCGCCAACCCGCGGAAATAGCTCATGGGCAGATGGGTGTGAGCGTTGATCAGCCCCGGCATCACAATGCAGCCGGAGGTGTCCAGCGTGCGGCGGGCCGGCCAGGTCTTTTCCCGGGGGTCGAAGAAGTCCAGGATGCGGCCTTTGTCGATGGCGATGGCCTGGTCTTCCAGCACCGGCAGCTCACCGTCCAGGGTGAGGATGGTGCCGCCCTGCATCACCAGATCGATGTTTTCGGCCACGCTATCAGCCCTGCACCTTCTGGGCGGCCTCGCCGGGGGTGAAAACGCCTCTGGGGGTGATGATGCCCCGGATCAGTTCAGCCGGAGTGATGTCGAAACCAGGATTCAGGGCGGGTGAGCCGGGATTGGCGGTGATCTGTCCGCCGTAGAGCTTGAGCTCTTCCTCGCTTCTGAATTCGATGGGTATCTCGGTTCCCTGCCGGCAGGCGAAATCGAAGGTGGAAAGTGGCGCGGCCACGTAGAAGGGAATGCCGTGGAAGGTGGCCAGCACGGCCTTGTCGTAGGTGCCGATCTTGTTGGCGATGTCGCCGTTGAGGCAGACGCGGTCAGCACCGGTGATCACCAGGTCGATCTCTTTCTTCCAGAAATAGTAGCCACTGGCGCTGTCAGGAATGATGGCGTGCGGAATGCCTTCCTGCTCCAGTTCCCAGGCCGTGATCTTGGAACCCTGGTGGCGGGGCCGGGTTTCGCTTACATACACAAAGATGTCGCGGCCCTTGCGGTGGGCCAGCCGCACCACGGCCAGCGCGGTGCCCCAATCCACGGTGGCGAGGGCGCCGGCGTTGCAATGGGTGAGGATCCTGGCGCCCTGGGGGATCAGCGGCAGGCCCTGCTCTCCGATCAGGCGGCAATCTTCGGCGCTGCGGTTGGCGAATTCCTTCGCGGCCAGCAGAGCCACTCTGCGGGCGTGGGCCAGGTCCGGAATGAATTTGAGGGTCTGTTCGTAAACGTGGTTGACCCCGCTTTGCAGATCGACCGCGGTGGGCCGGGTGGCGATCAGCAGATCGCGGGCCTGGCGGATGTGGTTGCGAAAACGCTGGTCCGGGGCGTTCTTCGCCGCCAGGGCGAGGCCGAAGGCGCCCGCCGCTCCGATGGCCGGGGCTCCACGCACATTCATGTTGCGGATGGCTTCCGCCACCTGGAGGTGGTCGGTGAACTCCATCAGGGTGAAATCCTGCGGGATCCTGTTCTGGTCAATCATCCGCAGGCGTCCGTGTTCCCACCAGACGCTGCGGTACTCACGCCCGTCAACGATCATCGAGGCTCTCCGCGGGGGCGGGGCGGCGTTTGAGGCGTGTGTAGGCCAGGCCGCCGCCGAGGGCCAGCAAACTGGCCAGCAACCCGATGAGGCTGAGGCCGACGCCGGTTTTGTAGGATTCGGGGGCGAAGGCCAGCTCCAGTTTGTGCGCTCCGGCGGGGATCTGCAATCCACGCAGGATGTAGTTCGCGGCGTGGATGGGGATCTCCTTGCCGTCCAGCGAGGCTTTCCAGCCGGCGGGATAATAGATCTCACTCAGCACCAGGAAGGCGGGTTTGTCGGTGTAAACGTCGTAGGCCAGCTTGTGCATCTCCGCCACAGTCTGCGTGACTCTGGCTGAATCAGGCGCCTGGATGCCAGTGAGATCTGATTCCACATAGGCCAGGCGGCGGGGATCGAAGCTTTCAGAGCGCAGCAAGGGCAGAATGGAATCCGCCGGAGCCACTTTCCGCACGGAATCCACGAACCAGGCCCGGGGCAGGGCGGTCTCGTTTTTATAGACGGAAGTTCCGTCGAAACCCCTGAATACGGGGGTAAGCTTGTTGTAGAATTGGTCCAGAGGCGGTGTATTAATAGTGAACAGGGAATCGTTAGGAAGTGGCTGAGGAAACACTAAGTACTTAGTTGAAAGCATATCAATCAGCGGAGTTGGTTTATCCACAGGGAACACCCCTTCTTTATCAGGATACATGCCTGTTAACATAACGTTTACTTCGCCAGTTATGCTCTTCTGTTGGTCTCCTTGAATATGTTTAAGCAAGTTGTCATATCGTTTCAGCTTGGCAGCTGAATAACCATTTATCGTTTGGTGGTAATATGCCCACTCGCCTGGAAATCTCTCATGTCCGCGTCCTAAATCTATTGGATAAATCCTGAAATTATCCTTATCTGTCAGCAGATACTCATCGTAGTCCTCTATATCAAACTTAGCTTGATACTGCTGCTGATCCTGCATGTTCTCGCTCTTAAGGTTTTTGCCAGTATAAATATAGAGGTCAACGAAAACAACAAAAGTTGTGAGCAGTATAAACGCTGTTTTGTTTAACTTTCGGATACTAGCTAAGTAGGCAAGACCCATGCTAATAGTTAAAAACAGCAAGCTTAGAATTCCGCTTTTATAAAGCATATCCAGTCGGATCTCTTTCAGCTCCTGTAGCTGGTAACTGGCGTTGTTCTGCGCATAAGTCGCTATTTGTTCAGCAGTTGCAAAGCTTAGTCCCTTAAAAATGCCTTTGGCAGATATTAACCAAATAATAAACAACGCACCGCAGGCCCAGAATACTTTTAGTATATTCGTGGACCATTTAGAGTTTAATTGTGCGGCGTTTTGAACAATCCCATCCAAACCGAGAGCTGCTAATATTACAGCATTAACCTGAACCATAGTCAGAATCATCGATGGCACTCTGAATTTATTGAAATAGGGCAGATACTTCATGAATATATTTGACAACCAAGGCGTTGCACTGCCGAATGACATTATCATAAACACAAACGAAGACGCGCATAGAAAAATTGCCAACCTACGATGCTTCTTATAGAAGAGAGGAAACAACCCCAAAACCAAAACTGCCAAGCCGAAGTAATTATATATCTGTGTGCTCGGCATATAACCCCAGTAGTTGTTAACTCCTTGTCCATTTTCCAAGTGAGCCACTCCACCGTAAAAGTCAGGAATGATCAAGGTAAGTATCTCTAGCGGATGGAAGCTCCAGCCCTGGGCGTAGCTGGTTTCCAAACCGCTGCTGCCGCCGCGCTGGGTGAATTTGCTGTATTCCATCGTGCTCAGGTAGGGGTTCAGCACCGCCAGCAGGGTCAGCCCCACCGCCACCACGGCCAGCAAAGTGAAGAGCCAGAAGCTTTTATGGTCCTTGGCGCGGATGCTTTCCACCAGCTGCCAGAGCCAGTACAGGCCCAGGAAAAGATAGAGGTAATAGCTGATCTGGGGATGGTTTTCCCGCAGCTGCACGATCAGCGCGGTGGC
>JAQVGE010000127.1 GCA_028696935.1 Minisyncoccota bacterium
ATCGCATTTGAGCAAAGCCGCATCAATGGAGTATTACCATTTACATCTTCTGCATGAATATCGGCACCTTCCTTGATGAGAAATGAAAGGATTTCACGGGACTGATCAGCAAGTGCAGCATTACCCAATGCAGAATTGCCACAATCCACCTTTTGCACATTAATCGGACAACCGTGCTCAATCAGTAAAGATAACGTGTCGACATTGTATTCATGCCTACGACAAGCTATCTGCAGTGCTGTCTCCTGTTCTTCAGAAACATATGATGCATCAGCACCATACTCAATCAAGAGCTTAATGATTTCAGAATTCATATCATTCGATAAGGCTCGGAACAGCAGAGGCTCATCCCCGTCATCCACATGAAGGCTTGCCCCTTCTTTCAACAAATATCGAATGATGGAGGCAGGAACCTCGGAATCATCCAGCAATGTCGCCCAGAGCGGACAACCACGCCATTGCCGTTCGTTGATGTCACAACCGGCTTCAATCATTTCCTTAAGAAGGGAGAGCATAGTCATCTCCATCTTCTTAACCGCCAATTTTCCTCCCAGTTCCTCACAAATGTCATGCTGCCAACTCATAGGGCTCCTCCACTATAGATACTTAAATTTTATTAAACCCTATGCACGTGCATGGCGCAATTATATACATAATTTTAGTTTATGTCAAGATATACCAATGTTAAGTATTTTTGTGATAAGTATTTATTTCACTCGATTCCTAGAATATTAGAAAATAAAAGAGTTAAAAAATCCAGAAAATTTACTACAAAGAATTTTTAATAAACACACAACTCTATTGACACCAAAATTACCCAGAGTTATTTGTAGTAATGTAAAATAATCCTTGCTGAACGAATAACACTTGGACTGGCATACTTTATCAACCTTCTATTCCCTATTTACGCCTATCATTTCCCGATGCATTAGGCAGCATTTACCAAGTAGTCACCAATTACATCTTTTAATGATAGGTTGTAGTCCAATAGCAATACCTCCAAGGTCAAGTACACACAGAATCAATGGATTGGAAGCTACATGCTTTACTCAATACTAAGCATTCCTTCTACAAGCGTTTCGGCTAGTCGCTCCATATCATCTACACTCTCTCCCAGCAGATCACGTAAACATCGTGTTGACTGCAACGAGGATACCCATCTTTGCGGAATGGCAGCCCTGCCTTCGATTGCACCAGCCAGCATCCCATAGATGGCTGCATTGGTATCGGCATCGCCTCCTCGATTGGTGATTGATCGAATACCCTCCTCAATCGAATCGGTGTGCAACAGGGTATACAGTGACTGCTGGAAGGCGATGAGCACCCAGCCCTGGTCCCAGTCATCACACGATTTAGGTTCCATGTCTGCTGCAGCATGCAATGCAAGCAACAGTTGCTGGTTATTCGTGTATGTCGGGGCTATCGAACAAAGATAGGAATAGAGCTCTTCTTTCATTCCTCCATTCTTGACAGCTTTTGCAATAGCCAAGGCCCAAAGCCTGTTTGCATCCCTACAGACCTCATGGATATGAGTAATTGCACATTCCTTATCAACCCACTCAATGAGTTGTTCTTCAGGAAGCTTCGTTCCATAGATAGCTAAAGGGGCCAACCTCATCAGGGCTCCGTTGGCTTGACTGGCAGGATTGAATTTTCCTTCTCTCAGGGCTTCCAAAATGGTCGTACCCAGATCGGAAGGCTCTGCGTTCAACCATGCCAGATACCTTCTCCGGACATCCCGGACATCAAGACCGTTGCGATGGATCAGACTCGTAGCAAGCATGATTGCCATCTCACTGTCATCGGTGATCATCCCTGGATCACCGATATTCCGTTCCTTTGAATCCATCTCCAGGATACCTTGGGGAAATTCCTCCATAATATCTGCTTGCATATCAAATTCAGTCTGTGCACCAAAAGCATCACCGACAAACAATCCCAACAATGAACCGACAGCCCTATCAATTGCTTCCATGATGATTCCTCCTTATGGCTAATTCGCCGATGTACATCTCCTTGAAAATACAGACAGCTTGAAAACTGTTAGCACTCGAAGTTTCAAACCAATTATATTCTTCCCAGATGCCAATAGTGAAACTGTATGAGCTATTGACAACGAGAGCCGTACACAATTCCCCATCCCAAGTTTCGTCTCATCTATCGTTCCATCCAGAACCGTGTTCTTGGCCCATGAGGGCTAGTTCACTTCAAACACTTGACCGTCAGAAAGATGCTCAATATGAAATCGCAAGCCTAAACTATCAAACTTAGTGGGATTGAAGGTATGGATCGGGATTATCGCTTGCTTCGGACTAACTGTGTTGCATACCTCAACAATTGCTTCATTAGTTGCATGACCGCTGGAATGCAGTTGTATTGAATTTTGGAAACCATCCATCAGAGACTGCAATGTATTGTCTGATTGCCGCAGGTATCCATCCCACATGGAATATATCAGGAGACATTCTCGATTGTAATTCTCCCTATATTTCTTCATGATACCTAAAAAGCGTCCACTACTACGAACCATCATACAGAACCCTTTTCTTTCTGCATCATCTTCCAGAGCCTTATTATAGACAAGGACCTTCTTGAATGAGTACAAAGATGAATGCACCTCCCCATATTTTCTTGCGATATCAATAATATTCTTCTGGTATTCATCACATAAAAAACACTTTCCACGCGGATTTGCCTCATGGAAAGATGCAATACGGTCGATGTTGGTCGAAGGGCAGATAACGAATACATACTTATAAGATGAAAGAAGCTTCTTCGCCTGTTGTTGTAATTGGGATTCACTTACAGAATGCAACCTGCCATTGGAGAAGTTGGTACCTTCGATAATCAATACATCGACGGAACCAACATATTTCTTCAGCATCGGGAGAACGCCTTTTCCCCGAAACCCGTGTGTTCGAAAATCACCAGTATGAAGAATTTTCTTGCCTTGCGCCTTAATTAAAAACATATAAGCATCATAGGCACTATGGTCGACCAAGAATGGAGTGACCGAGATATCTTTTACTTGTATTTCCTCCCCAGCTTGAAAGGTCCTCATCCGCTCTTCCGCCAGAGGATGGTTGTGGTTGATTCGCTTTTGAAAAGTAATATAGATATCTTTGGCAGCCCCCCCCATGTAGAGGGGAACTTGAGGTATAACATGGGATATCATGCCGATATGATCACCATGATAATGCGTAAAGAATACACCATCACAGTTATTCCCATCTTGAGTAACACCATTAATTGATAATGTCTCCAGAGGGGTATCACCGTTTATATCCGGGAGCTCCGAGCCTAAGTCAATGAAAATCCGAGCTTCTTCAGTGCGAATTTCAGTTACACAACCCCCAATCTGCTTAGTTCCCCGATGAACAACTATTTCCATCATTATCCTTTTATCTCAATGCATTTCAAGGTGACCAAACAAAGTCCTTTCATTGGCTACTACCCAAAATGACTGTCTTGGCTATTTGAGAAGAAAACAATCCTGAAGGTCTATTAACAATTGAGAGATGTGTCCGCAATCTCAGTAATAATATCGTTGTCAACATTAAAATGGGTCAATCACTTTTTCTGTGGGATTGGATAAAGCTGTCACAAAGTATAGAGAATCAAGAGCATCTGAGTGTCTGAAGATGATTGCATAAAGAAGGGCCGTCCCTATAATGTTTAGTTACCACACT
>JAQVGE010000128.1 GCA_028696935.1 Minisyncoccota bacterium
CAAGAAATAGTCCTTGCCGTCCAGCCCGTGCATAAATTCTACGCTGAAAAGACCCGAATATCCCGTATGGCGGATGAATGCTTCGGTTTTTGATAATGTTGTTGAATCTTCAATAACCTTACTTTCTTGATACCTTAAAAAAGTAATGTTATTGAAGTGGGTGGTCATTTCAATATGGGTACGTCCCGGAATAATAATCTCTTCTCCACCATTAAGCGAGCAACCAAGGTACTGAAATTCAAATGCCTTATCAATGTACTTCTGTACTTGAATAGTATCGTTATATGCTTTTTCTCGCAAAAACTCTTCAAGTTCCTGCCGATTGTTGCACAATGTAAACTCGGCTTTTCCATTGCCTACGCTGGAGAGGGATTTGGTTACGCAAGGATACTCTACATCTGCAGGAATCAGTCTTTTATGTATAAGCCAAGATTGTGGGATATTCAGACCGATTTGGACAGCCTCCTCTGACATCTTTTCCTTATCCATCCATGTTGAGAGCAACCCTTGTACAGGCATTCCTGGAATAATGAAAAATTTTGACAATAAGTCGAAGTTATCATTAAGCAAACTTGCCATATTATCACTGCAGGCAATAGCTACAGTTTTTTCAGCAGCCTCCTTAAAATTTTTTACAATGCAGTTGACTACGTCCTCATTCGTAGCACAAATCCATCCTTTTTTGACATATTTGCTTTTGAGGACAAAACTGCTTTTACTCTTGGCGTGAACTATCACATTAGACAATATACCTTTGCGACCCAAAGCTTCCATCACTCCTAACGGATTCTGATGGTTTCCGCCTATTATCAATACTTCTCTCATGTTATTTACCTAAAATTTTCTTAATGCAGTTTCGTATCTTACGGACAGATTCTGAAGCATAGAGTTTCCCTAATCTTGGGTAAAAATAGCCCAATGAATCAATCACACAGATATCTTTGTAAAAGTTAATCGTATGCAATCCTAATGGATACTTTGAATCTACAGGATTAACCACGAAGGTTTTCTTTTCTGTCTTTTCAAGGTCATTGATAGACATTATTGCTGTTGCACCCCCATAGCTCTTCTCACAATCCTGAGCAGGTCGGTATAATTCTCCAAATGCCTCAAAGAAATCACCAGCGGATCTGGAGCAACTTTTTGAGGACTGGTATGGCAGCTCTCCATAAGGCTGGAAGGGGCCTTTTAACGAATCAGAGGTATACAGGTACGATTTCTCTAATGTATCAGGATACTTGGTTGCAATCAGCCAATAGGTTCCAGCTGTTCTCTTAAGAATAGTTGCATCTGCTACTGCTTCATTCAGTATACAGACAGGGTCAACCAGTTTATGATTCTTTGCGTCATATCGATAGAGATTCAACTGCCCTGATGCTCCATTTTCTGGATACACATATATTTCGTCTCCTAGTCTTATGATAGCAGGATATGACAGATGTGTCATCAACCGAAGTAGTTCGTGTCGTTGTTTCAGTTTCTTGCTTTTTTTATCTACTACAAGTTCTACTATAAGTCCTGGTGGATTGTCAAACACATACTCTTCTACCAAAACTATAATTTCAGAGTGTGTAACATCAAGAATAAACGGATCGGCAAAGAACCGGTCATTATACGGATGTTTCATCCATTGGACCTTACCGAGTTTTTTTTTGGCAATCAGGTTATTGGGGGTCGTATCACAGAAACCAATATTCCAATTATTGCCGTTCTGAATATTTTGCAGCAACTTCATTTTTTTTAAGCTTCAATATTGTCAAATTTCTTCTTGTCCAACGTATTAACTTTGTAACCGAAGATGTATCCATTATAGAAGGTGCCAAGTTCCTTAAAACCACTCTTATATTGCACCTTGAATGCCGGAGTATTTCCATCAAGCACTATAGCAATCACCTTACGTTTGCCCAGTTCATATAATTTCTTGATACGCCAATAATTCATCTTTCCATGGATACCTCTTCCTCGTGCAGCATAATCGCAGAAAGAGTCTTCGAGAAGACCTTCATCAGGATTCAATTTAATCTCCTTTGTGTCAACCGACAGCCCTAGTTTCTCAAGCGACACCCATGTTGAATAGATAAGTTTAGAATTTTCAATAATACCAAAAGCCTTATAATTAGGACACTGAAGACGGATCTTGATAAACTCTAACTTTCTCGCGTTGAATGTTTGAGGGTTGCTTAAAAGGAAGTCCTCATAAGTCAATTCTTTGACAGGAAGGTCAAAATCTTCCAGTTGCTTATTAACAGCATCAATGTCTATGTTCAATAGCAAGTAATGCATTTTTCCTAACTGAATATGCAATATGCGACGACATAATGCGCTCCAAATATTGGAGATGGGGTATTTTGATTTTGTTGTCATAACTATATATTTCTTTCTGCAATCTAAAGGATAGTCTCTCTCACATCAAAGCTATTATAGAATGTGATAGCATTCTGGTGGTACTGTTCGTAATTGGAATCTATCTTGCGGATAGTCTCCTTAATCTCCTGCTGATTGTCCATATCGCAACATACACCTGCATTGTAACTGCCGATGGTATATTCCAAGCCAGGGATATTATAGGCAAGAACAGGAATACCAAAACATGTATACTCCCAAGTCTTGTTCGGTGCACAATAAATAGCATTTAACACAACAAAGTCGTACTTTACAATAGCCATTCGTGCATAGCTTGTAATATTGAGATGCTCAGATGGACGTACGAAACCAATATGAATGATATTGGAATATCTTGATTTGAACTCTTCGATATAATTCTGGTCGCCACCGCCCATCATAACAAATGTATAGTCTTCAAGTCTCTCGCATGCCTCGCAAATTTTATAGACATAACGACTTCTACTAATATAGCCTTGGTAGAAAATGTTTTTTTTCATCTGGGTATGCTACGTTAATCATATCTTATTAATTTCTTCTTAATATCTGACCAATAATTGATTTAATTTTCTCGTTTACCATATTTTTTTCTGCATTATTTAAACCGATTAAATATACAGTCAATAAAACAGAAAGTACACTTGAAACACAATTAACCAATAATGAGGCGAAATTGTGTGGCAACATGTAATATAAGAGAATTGGTATCATTGCTGATAATATTGATACTAATAACGCACTTAATAGAACCTCTTTTGCATATTGACGTAATGACAATCCAACTAAAGGCTGTATTAACTTAAGTTGTACAAGCAATGAACCAAATGTAACTAAGATTTGAATGACAAAAACTATTTCAGAATCTGCACCCATCTTTAATGCAATATAGGAAATAGGGAGCATTGAGAGAAGTGCAAATCCTTTAATGGTTTGAAATATTCGAATTTTTCCAGTAGCAAGGTTTGCCGTATGTAAGGGTAATTGCCATGATTCAATTATCATAATAAAAAGAACAAGACGGAGAAAGTTGACAGTATGTTCTGGAACATCTACCAACCATAAAGATAATATTTGTTCCGCTTCTAAACACAATGGCAATGCCATACAAAGAAACAAGAAGTAAGATAATTTAGAACTGCTTATTATCAAACTATTCATTCTTTTTAAATTTCTTGCTGCATAATTCTTTGTGATCTGGGGGTTAATAGCCATTTGAAAATTCGATTTAAATCCAAATACTGCACTCTGGATTTGAGTAGTAACTCCACGAGCGGCATTAACCACTGGCCCAAAGAACATATTTAGG
>JAQVGE010000129.1 GCA_028696935.1 Minisyncoccota bacterium
AAGCTGTTCCAAAGAAAGAGGTTTTTGCCCTTCGTGTAAAAGACGCATGACGATTTTTTCTCCATCATAAACAGGCATGATAGAAACACGAAAAGAAAGTTTTTCATCTTGAATTTGAATTTTAAATCTCCCATCTTGGGGTATCATATGTTCATCAATTTTTAGATGAGCTAAGATTTTTACACGAGCAATAATACCATTTTGAACTTCTTTGGGTAATTCCATAACTTGACTAAGTAATCCATCTACTCTATAACGAACGATGACTTGTTTTTCTATTGGCTCAATATGAATATCACTTGCTCCTTCAAAAACAGCGTGTTCTAAAATAGAATTTACGATATTTATAATCGGAAGTTCTTCGGCAACTTTTTTTAAATCTTTTTCATTTGAGGAATTCTTTTTTTCATTTACTAAGCTAATGATAGTTTTATCTGAAGAAAGATTTCCATGATATTTACGGAGAGCGTCTTTCATGGCGCTAGGGGTAGCTAAAAAAACTTTTATATTTAACCCTGTTTTTCTTCGTAAGAATTCTATTGTCTGTATATCACTAGGATCAACCATGGCAATACTTAATTCATTGTCTTTTTTTTGAAAAGAGATACAACTGTGATTACTAGCAAATTGAGTTGGAACTAGATTTAATATTTCTGGTTTTACTTCCACATTTTTCAAATCAATAATTTTAACTTTGAGTTTTTTTGCAAAAGCATCATATATTTTTTCTTCTTCAATAATCTGTTTATCTAATAAATAATCTTCTAAATTTTTTATACTTTTTTTAGCTTCTAAATTAAATTTTTTTATATCTTCGCTAGAAAAATTATAAACTTTTTTAAGTATTGTTTCTAAAATTAATTTTGGTATCATAAAAATAAGCTAATAAATTATTTTATGCTTTTATTATAACATAAAAAGAAAAAATAAGGTAATAAAAAAACCTCAAAATAAAAGGCTTTTAGTTTTTATAGAAATATTTACTAAATAAAAAAAATAAAATGGGACAAGATAAATAATATATATACACCCAAAAAAACCAATCCTTCAAAAAACGAAAATCTCTTTCCAGTGCGATAGAAAATAGCAAATAAAGCTAAAATCAATGCTACGGTAAAAATCAATAAATAAAATTCTTTGTTTATTTCAATATTTATTTTTTGTATTGAGGCTAGAAGTCCCAAAATAAAAATATTTGCTGCGCCAGAACCTAGCAAATTACTGATAGATAATTCGGTATTTTTATTACGCCAAGCTTTAAATGAAACAGTTATTTCAGGTAAGTTTGTCCCCAAAGAGAAAAATATTATCCCTATCAAAAAAGGAGAAACTTTAAAAAATTCCAAAATATCTTCAGCTAATCTGATTATTAATCCGGAAGATACAATTATAAGCACCAAACCTACAGCAATAAAAAAAATTTCTTGATAAATTTTTTTTTGGCTAATCATCTCTACAGAATAATTTATATTTGGTTTATTTTTTTTATATAAAAACCAAACTGAAAATAAGTAAACTAACATCAAGATAACACCATCTACTACTCCAATAACTCCGTCTAAACTTAATAAAATAGCCAAGATTATTAAAACAAAAAATGAAAATAAATTAAATATTTTTCCATCAGTGGTAATTTCTCTATTAAATACTATATTTAAACCTAGTATCAAACTTAACAAAACTATTATACCTCCAAATAAGTTACCAGCTGAAATACCAGGAATATCTTTGACAACTGCGTTGAAGCCAACTGCTAATTCGGGTAAGCTAGTGATAATTCCCAAAATTATTCCTAAAAAAAATATTTTTAATCCTAACGCTTTTCCTATTTCTTTTAAATTAAAAATTACCAAATCAGCTCCATAGCCTAGTATAAAAAATAAAATTACAAAAAAAAATGTAAGCAAAATAATATTCATAAAAAAATTAATTACTATTTATACAATCATACTATAAAAACCCAAAAAAAACAAAAAAAGAATAAATTAGTCTTTTTAATTTTGTCGGAGTGAAAGGACTTGAACCTTCGACCCCCTGTTCCCAAAACAGGTGCTCTAGCCAACTGAGCTACACTCCGATAATGTTATAAATTTTATTTTGTTTAAATTTTTAAATCAATAGGTGCTCCCTCGCCCGCCACCTGCCCGCTAATGCCTGGCATAGCTGTGGCAGACGGGTCGCAAGCTCAGGCGTTGCGGGCGGGTAGCCAACTGAGCTACACTCCGATTATTATGTATAATTCCGAAGAATTACACTAATTTAGACAAGAGACGAAGTCTCTTGCTTGTAATTGGTGTCGGTGCCGAGGGCGAGGATTGAACTCGCGACACAAGGATTTTCAGTCCTCTGCTCTACCACTGAGCTACCTCGGCTTAATTTTAATTTTAAAATACTCTTTTCTTCAAAAACCTTCTTCCAAAACCTGTTTTAAAATATTTTTCTCTTTGAAGAGCTTTTTCTTTGTTTAAACAAGCTTCATAATAAACTAATATTAATGGTAATCTTTTGGCAGTCGCTATAACTTTACCATTTTTATGCTCAGTTATTCTTTCTTGTAATCTTTCAGAATATCCTATATATAATTTATTATCTTTTAAACTTTGCAAAACATAAGTATAAAACATAATTTTCCTCCTTAAAAATTTCTCGCCCGCCATCGCAAGCATGAGCTTGCTCAGGCGTTGCGGGCGGGCCACTGAGCTACCTCGGCTTAATTTTAATTTTAAAATACTCTTTTCTTCAAAAACCTTCTTCCAAAACCTGTTTTAAAATATTTTTCTCTTTAAAAAATCACAAGCTATGAGTTAAAAATAAAAAATGACTTTTAACTTTTAACTTGTGACTTTTTGTGGACCCGACAAGATTCGAACTTGCGACCTCCTCGGTGCAAACGAGGCGCTCTACCAACTAAGCTACGGGCCCTTTTTATCTAAAATACTTAATTTTCTAACGTTAAATATTATATATAAAAACAAAAATTATGTCAAGACTAGTTTATCACTTATTTCATTACTATTATATTTTATTTCATTTTTTTGCTCTTTTTTTAATAAGGAGAAATTCTTTCTATTCCAAGCGTTTTTTTTCAGCATGCTAGCTACCCATTTTCCTCCCAAAAAGTGTGGCATCATGACATAATTTGCTCCTGCTTTATAAAGAATCTGAGCATCAGATCTATGATAAGCGTTAGCAATTATCAAAGAATTACTTTTTATATTTTTTAGATGACTAATAAAATTTATCTGATCATCTGTGCTTGGAATAGTCATTATTACTAATTTTGTATTTTTAAATTTTAAATCTTCTAAAAATTCAATATCAGCAATATCACCAAAGATACTTTTTATTTTGCTTATTCTTAATTTTTTAATAGCTTCTGGATCAAAATCAATAACCGCAAATTTTTTCTTTTTTTCTTTTAAAACTTCACAAATACTTGCCCCTATTCTATGATAACCTACTACCCAAACTTCAAAAAGTTCTTCCATTTCTTTTACTTGTTCTCTATTTTTATCTTTTCCAAAAAAATTAAAAAATGGTAATAAAAATTTATAAATTTCTTCATTATATAAAATTAAATAAGAAGAAATTAAAATTGTGGTCAAAGCAACTAAAGTAAAAACAGCTATTTCATTTCCCACTACATAACCAGCTTGAGCACCAACAAATAATAAT
>JAQVGE010000130.1 GCA_028696935.1 Minisyncoccota bacterium
CTTTCGATAATCCTGACCTAAAAAAAGCTTATGATACAGTCAGAAGTGAGCTAACATCTTATTCTACTCAATTAGCCAATAAACCAGAAATTCTAATACTGACCAAATCAGATATAGTCGATTCTAAAGAAATTCCAAAAATTGAAAAAGAACTAGGTGCCAAATTATCGGTCTCCATCATCGATACCGATAGTATAAAAAAACTAAATGATTTGATAAGTAAAATCAGCTAAGGGACTCTTTAATTTTATCCCAGTCTTTTTTTAAATATTCAGATAATTTACCGATTGTATTTTTATTACTTTTTAAATCATTTTTAAAAGAAACCAATACTTCATCGACTAATTGTCCATATTTATTTTTATCAATCTTTCCACTGGCAGTTTTGACAGCAGCTACTTTTGAGACAACTGCTTTTTTAATTTCAACATATTTAGTTTTACCCTCGTTACTATATTTACCAAAAACATCCTTGACTACTTTTTCAGTTTCTGAAGCCTTATCCTTAGTTTTTAAAGATAAATCTGCGTTTAAATTTGCAATTTGTTGACGAGTTTTTTTCCCGCTTTGTGGAGCCAATAATAAACCGCCAACTGCACCAGCTAAAGTACCCAATACTCCTGCCATTAACCATTTTTTATTTTTTTGTTTTGTCATATAAAAATAAAACTACTAACAATTAATTGTAAATGAAAATAATTCGCTGGTCAATTCACACCCTTTCCATCCAATGTGTGTCAGTTTTTACCTTCAAATCCAAATATATTTTCCTTTGACTCATCAATTCTAATTCTTTTCTTGCCATCTGACCAAGCTCTTTAATTTTTTGTCCATTTTTTCCAATAATAATTTTTTTATATCGATCATTGGATGTATAGATAAAAGCCGATATATAGATTAATTTTTTCTTGTCTTTTATTTTAGTAACTTCTACTTGTACGGTATAAGGAATTTCGTCACGCAAACATAAATAGGCTTTCTCTCGGATTATTTCACTTACAAATTCATTTGAATCCATACTTATTACTGGCCTGTTGGAAGCTACTAGACTATCAATTTCTTCTTTTACTTCTTTACTTGTTTTTGTTGGTAATAATTCAAAAATTGCTCCAATTACACTTTTTACCCCTTTCTCTTTTATGGCTGAAATAGCCACCGTTTTATCAAATTCTTCTTCCAAATAATTATATTCTGCAAAATGATCTTTACTTCCTTTTGCTCTATCGATTTTATTGTAAACCAATATTTTTT
The DNA here is from genome assembly GCA_028696935.1 of Minisyncoccota bacterium. Next base: position 1,252 of record JAQVGE010000130.1, read on the forward strand.
TAGCCTTCATTTTTCGCACTATACCCAAAGCTATATTTTCTTCTTCATTTTTTGGCCGGGAAATATCCACCATCATAATAATTACCTGAGCATGGTTAATATTTTTAGATACTTCCATATTTACCTTTTTACCCATTAAATCCGTTACTTTTGCTAATAAACCGGGAGTGTCTATAAACAAAATTTTCCCTCTATCGTCACTATAAACAGCTTTAATGTTTTTTCGGGTAGTTTGGGGTAGGTGAGAGGTAATCGCTACTTTTTGCGACATAGCTGCATTTAAAAAAGTACTTTTACCAGTATTTGGTCTCCCCAAAATCAATACTCGACCATATTTTTGTTTATTGTCCATAGATAGCTATATTTTAGCGCATAAATATCCTTTTGACACTTAGCAGTAAAAATGGTAGACTGCTAATCATGAAAAAAGTATTGCCCCTAATTACGTTGCGTAATGTGGTTTTATTTCCTTCGGTGGAAACCTCTCTTTTTTTTGGTCGCAAAGAATCAAGTAATTCATTATTAGAAGCCTATGACAAGCATGATCGGTTGGTAATTATCACCGCTCAAAAATCGCCCAATACCGATAAACCTTTGTTTACGGATATTTATCAAGTTGGAGTTATTGCCAAAATTGAGCATATCCTTCAGACCGATGGCAGTATACATGCCATCGTTCGCGGCCTTTCTAGAATCAGAATTACGAAATTTGTCGATACTAATCCATTTATTTTAGCTGAGTACGAAGAATTACCTGTTATAGCCGAATCCGTAACTACCATCCAGCAATCCGCCGAAGCTCTATTGTCTCAACTTAAAAAAGCATTTGCCTTGGGTAGACAATTTGATCTTCCGGCAATGATGCAGTTATCAACCGGAGTTTCTTCCTCTGATTTAGCTGATCAAGTTTCATTTACTTTAAATACAAACTTATCAGTAAAACAGGGACTTTTAGAAACGCTTTCCGTATCGCAGCGCTTAACCAAAGTTACAGAACTTTTGATAGAAGAAATGAAAGTTGCAGATATTGAACGCAGTATCGAAGAGAAAACTCAACAGAAATTTAACAGTGCCATGAAGCGTAGTGTTTTAGAGGAACGCAAACACCAAATTGAAAAAGAATTAAAAAAATTAGGTCAGGGTGGTGAAGACGGTGATGAATTGGAAAAAAAGCTTAAAGCTGCCAAAATCCCTCCCGCAATTAAAAAGAAACTTCTTAAGGAAAATGATCGTCTTCAAGAAATGGGCTCAATGGCCCCTGAGTCTAGTTATATCCGTACCTATTTGGAAAATGTCATCGAATTACCATGGGGAAAATATTCAAGCTCAGCGATTTCTCTCAAAAAAGCGGAAGCCATTCTCAATCGTGACCATTACGGGTTAAAAGATATTAAAGAAAGGATTTTAGAATATTTGGCTGTAATTAAGCTCAAAAATCAGCAAAAAAATCAGGCTCCCACCACAAACATTCTCTGTTTTATTGGCCCTCCAGGAGTAGGTAAGACTTCTCTCGGTAAATCTATTGCCCATGCCTTAGGTCGTGAATTTATTCGTGCATCTTTAGGTGGTATTCGCGATGAAGCTGAAATTCGTGGTCATCGCCGCACATATGTTGGTGCCATGCCCGGCCGAATTGTTAACGGAATTAAGGATGCGAAATCAATGGATCCTGTTTTTATGCTTGATGAAGTTGATAAAATTGGTTCTGATTATCGTGGTGATCCTTCGGCCGCACTTTTAGAAGCTCTTGATCCAGAACAAAACAACAGTTTTACTGACCATTATCTTGATTTTCCTTTAGATCTTTCTAAGGTTTTTTTCATTCTAACCGGAAACAATGCTTCAACTATACCTTACGCACTTCGTGATCGGTTAGAAATAATAAATTTTTCTGGATACACCGAAGAGGAAAAATTTCATATTGCAAAAAACTATTTGGTCAAAAAACAATTAGAAGCCAATGGACTTTCAGCTAAGCAAATTACTCCTTTAGATGAAAGCACTCTCCGCTTCTTAATCGACAAATATACTCGGGAAGCTGGGGTACGTTCATTAGATAGGGTTATAGCTTCACTTTTTCGTAAGGTTGCCAAAAAAGTTGTTACCAGTAAAACCAAAGAAATAAATTTAAATAATAAAACATTACTTGAAAAGTATCTTGGTCCAGAAAAATTTTCTTCTCAGCTCAAAGGGAAAAAAGATGAAATTGGGGTTTCCACGGGTCTTGCTTGGACCTCAGTCGGCGGAGATATTCTTTTTATCGAAGTCAATATTATGCCCGGAAAAGGCCAATTAATATTGACTGGAAAACTCGGATCTGTTATGAAGGAAAGTGCTCAAGCTGCTATTTCTTTTGTTCGCTCACAGGCAAATAATTAGGGAATTAAAAGCGATTTTCACAAAATT
>JAQVGE010000131.1 GCA_028696935.1 Minisyncoccota bacterium
CCAATCCGAATTGATCGGGGTTTGTGCCGCTCAGAGATATTCCGCCTTCGGCAATTTCCAGATCAGCACCACCGGTGTTGGATATTGTAAAGACAACTTCTGCACTGGAACCCACTTCCTGCTTGCCAAAGTCTTTCCCTATCGGATCTATAACGAAGACTGGTCCTTCAGGTATTTCTTCCAGCAGGAAGTCATCGATGCCGAAACCATAGTATGTTGCAGCCGACGCATATTGGTAGAATGCGATATATACGGTTTGGCCGTTATAGGCATCCAGATTCAGTGTATGCTCGGTCCATTCGGTATTTGCGCAGGTGATATCGGCCAGTTCCACGGTAAATGAGGCAATTTCAGGATCGGTAGTGGAAAGCAGAACTTTGTAGGAATTAGCGTAAGAGGCACTTTCTACTATATCCCACCATTTCATTCTGACATCTACGCCGATAAGGTCTATCTGCGGAGTAATCAGATAGTCATCTGCATTTCCCATGCCATGAGCAGTGTGGGGAGCAGAACGGGCGGTGATATAGGTACTTGCTTGTGACCACATATAGCTGTCATTGTTGGCATTGATCACGGTCCAGCCGAGAGGAGCAGCAGGGCTGCCACTCCAGGTGCCATCGAAGTTCTCGGTATGTGAGAAGCTGGTGATTGTGGGATCAAAGCAGCTACCGCTAAGAGTTACGGTGGTAAGGGCTCTACTATCGTTGATCACGAATGAACCTGTATGGCTGGCGCCCACGGCTGTCGGTGCATACTGAACTGTGAAGTTCGCAGATGCGCCGGGGCCAAGGTCTATAGGGGCGGGGTTATCGGAAATGCTATAGTAAGCTCCACTGGCTGTAATGCTACTGACCGTAAGCGTTCCACCACCGGTATTGGTGATGGTGAACTGCTTGGTAGCCAGAGTATTAATCATGGTTGAACCAAAATCCCAAGTATCTACGTCTGGACTGAGGCTGAAGATGGGTAAAGAGGGGATATCCTCCACTACTACATCATCAATCCCCAGATCGCATAGATTGCTTGAGTAGTTACTTACTCCCCTAAAGCGCAGATACACTGTAGAAGAGGCATAAGCGGACAGGTCAACTGTATTGTTGAACCAGGCCAGCGTATTTGAAGTATCATGAGTGTACAGAGTTGTCCAGCTACTTAGGTCTGAAGACACGTCCACAAACAAAGGTTCTGCAACGGTGTTGTCTCCAATCCAATAGTAATAGCTCAAACGCTTTGCGGTAGCATCAAGAGCTATCGGAGGAGTAATCAAGCTATAGGGATTTTTATCAGTACTTGCAAGATAGCAATATAGATAGGCGAAATTATCGCCGCTATTAGCCGCACTTGCACCGTGAGAATCTGAAGTAGTAGTTTTCCAGTGCTGAGATGCTCCGGTAGAGCCTTCGGTAACACTCCAGTTGAGAGGCAAAGCAGGAACTGTGACAGCATCGAAGTTCTCAGTGTATGGGAAGCTGGTGATTGTGGGATCAAAGCAGCTACCGCTAAGAGTTACGGTGGTAAGGGCTCTACTATCGTTGATCACGAATGAACCTGTATGGCTGGCGCCTACGACTGTGGGTGCATACTGAACTGTGAAGTTCGCAGATGCGCCGGAGCCGAGGGCTACAGGACTGGGGTTCTCTGAAATGCTATAGTAAGCTCCGCTTGGTGTAATGCTATTGACCGTCAGCGTTCCACCACCGGTATTGGTGATGGTGAACTGCTTGGTGGCCAGAGTATTAATCATAGTTGCGCCAAAATCCCAGGTAGTAACGTCGGGTGTAAGGCTGAAGACGGCTACAGATGGAGTTCCCCGAAGAATGACATTATCGAAATCAACATAGTAATCGCCAGCGTCCCAAGTGCAGAGGAACTTGATCTTTACAGCCTGGGTATCGTAGGTAAGCAAAGGAATCGTTACCGTGGCAAAAGCATTGCTGGTGATATGATTGGTCGAATCAATCGTATATACGGTGTTAAATGAGACACCGTCATCAGTGGAAATCTGCACCTGGATATTGTCACCGGCAAGGGTAGTGCCTGTGCCAGGATAACCAGTATAATTCACAATTCGATAATCGAACATCAATTGCGAATCTGCCACCAATGGTCCGATCGGATTTGAAACGGCGTTGGCACTTGTAGAGGAACTCCACATGTTTTTGTACAATCCGTTTGTGCCGTTTGCACCGTGAGTGGAGGAGATGGTCATGTTCCCCGTCCAGTTAATAGCAGAAAGTGATGTTCCGCTATCGAAATTCTGAGTATAGGGGATTGGTTCTTGTGTACTCATTGTTGATGCATTAACCGTGGGGATTGTGCCATCAGTCTTGAAGTCAATATCCGTTAAACTATTTGTATAAGGCCAGATCTTGAATTCATAAGGCGTATTTAATGTTAGCCCCGTAAAGGTATGGGTATTAGCACCCAGAGCATGGGCTACGTTAATCGCTGCGTTGTCATCTGTCCATACAGCATCATTTGCCACTGGTGTGCCATCAACGACGTCCGCATAGCTGCCTGCGCCTTTGATAGCCTGAATCAAGTATCCTGCCGGCAACTGAGCGCCAGTAGCTCCGGTCCAGTTCAACTGAATCGAAGTGTAAGCCAGGGTTCCGGCAGCAAAATCTGTTACATGGTTGGTTGGTTCAGGATAGACAACCCCAGAAATGCCCACAAATTTAATATTCGGGCGGTTATAGGAAGTTGATAGACTGGTTGGTGCAGCAGTGTCTGAACCCGCATAAATAAACTGGTAAGAAGGAGTAGTAGATGTATATCTCCATTTCACATACGGGCTTGAATAATTAGGTATGGCAGACTCGAATAAAACTTCCAGGTTATCTGAGGCATTATATGGTGTATCGGTAATATCGAAATCAAACCAACCTGTGGCATTATAAGTAACAGTAGCATCAAAAACCAGAGTCGCCCCCGCTATTTGATTTGCCCAAGTATCTCCTGCCAGCGTTGTGCTCGCTGTGGTTTTCAGGTATATTTTAGTCGGGACGGCGGTAGCTGTGTTTGCTACATCGCAATACAACTGAAGATTGGTGATCGTACCTGATCCGGCGTTAATCTCTGTCCCGGTGTATATCGCCGCAGCACGGTGCCATTTATTCCAAGTTCCAATGGGGTAATTATAACTGGAACTTGTCCCCGCTCCGATAATCACATCAGCAAAGACCATTCCGACCATCGCCAATACGAACAGTAGTATCAATAATTTCTTCATAATACATTCTCCTAAGTATTAAGTGTGAGATTGAAAATATGACTGTAGCATAGGCTGCAGCCGGGTTGAATATAGAAAATATTGGAAAAGAGGGTTTCTGCTCTGAGATAGAGCAGAAGTATGATTTACGAAATTTGGGGTAAAGGTGAGGGAGAGGGCTCTATCCAAGGAGTGGTAAGAGCCAATTAAGCAATGATATTTAAAAAGCTTGTGGAAAAATATGGACACTATTTTAACCAAAATAGTATAAAACACTGGCATAGGCTCTCTAATAGCTTTACTTGACAGTGTCTTATGGTCTAGTTTTGAGTAAAAATATAAATCCAAATCTTTCTCCTCTTTTAAGAAAAAACTGCTGTCTAAATCTACGCTTATGCTCTTCATACAAAGACAATCAAGCACTGGGGCGAA
>JAQVGE010000132.1 GCA_028696935.1 Minisyncoccota bacterium
AGAGTAATTAAAGACATTGCAGTTGAAACAATACAAGGTGACATAAAATCATAACCTGCAATACCATTAAAAGACATAGAACCGCTTACGTCTAGAGAAACAAGATGTCTTTTACCAGTAGGTTCTACATTCTTAAATGATTCATAGAATGCATCTTCTAGAGCTGAAACAACTTTTTGCACTGGTGACCACATATTATTTCCCTTATATCCATAACCAGCGTTATAAATTATAAGTGCTGAAAGAATATTAATAGGATGTATTCTACTTTTTTTAATAGTTTCTTTGTTAAGAAGAATATCAACTACTTTATTAGTTCCATCTGAAAAAGGAGAAATATAACCTGCCTTTGTCATTTTTGCTAGATTTCTAATAAGAGAAGTGTAACCAATATTGCTATCAACTAGAGCGTCCCAAATTTCAGGATTATCAAGCATATTTGTAGGAACAACTTCTCTTGGAAGTGTATACTCTCTAATTAGATTAGCAGCTCTCTTAGCGTCATTATTTACAATACTTGAAAAATTCATTCCAACTGAATACTGATCCTCAGTTGTATAATTATCAAATCCCTTAAAAAGACTTTCTACAATCTTATTAGAATTGTCATTTGACATTTTAGGATGCGATAGTCTAATAGCATCCTTATGTGTCCAATTATTTCTATTCTTGTACTTTAGAAATTGATAACCAAGTTTTTCAGGACTCTTTTCAGTGTACCAATTCGCAACTGCTCTTCTAAGAGAACGTCCCCAACCTCTCATCTTTTGAACATCTTCAATAAACTGAAACAGATGAGTGGCTGTTCTACAAACTGAATTAAGCTTTGTTAGAGCATAAGATTTTACTTTATCTTCTCCATAAGAAGAGATAATTGCTAGAGCGAAAATAGCAGGATCATTCTTTGGCGCTCTTCCAGAATCGCTAATTTCAACAATTCTATCTACAGCCTTAGTTCCAGTATCATAACTAGCAGCTAGCTTTTTAACTACTTCAGCATTATCAATAGTTAATTTTTGCTGGCTATTATAATAAGTGGTATCAGCGCCAATAATAAGAAAACGATCTAGCCTTTTAAAATCGTCGATTTCAAATACAAATCCACCAGCATTATTAACCACTTGATTTTTTCCAAAAACTTTTTCTGTTTGAGGAGTTGCGCTTCTATCAATATGTCTTGAATACTTGGTCATAATTAAAAACATCCTTTCAGTTTTTTATTTTTTTTCGGACCAACCTATTTTTTATTATAACACACATTAAGTGAAAAGTAAATAAAAAAAGAACTGCAATTATAGTCAATTTAACTATTTTTTGCAGTTCTTCTTTATATAACTGACGGATTAATTTTTCTTCACTGGTAGTAATGTTTCTAATTTATTATACTAAATATAATAAATTGCATTATAGCTTCCTAAATCAAAAAACCATAATAAACAAAATAATTATGTTTTTGACAGCTATTACTAAAATATCAAATATGATAAACCAATGAATTCGACCCGTCTATATTAAATTAAAGGCAAATATTCTAATTAGCAGAATTAATAACTATTACAATATTAATTGATCATCTCATCATATGATAAGCTAACTAGTTCGGCCCTTAAAAAATTTAAAATTGCAGATAAAAAGTATTATTAGCGCGGCAATCTTCACAATAGATAAGCTAATAAAGTCGACCCGCAAAAAATCTTTAAATTGTCAAAGTTCTTTTTTAATGCTAATCGCATGTTTCTAAAAATTCTTGTTTTCTAACTCTATAAAAATCGCCTTTTTCTTGATTTTTAGCTACAATAAAATCTCCAGGTTCTACAAACATTATTTCTCCCCAAGGAGATACAATTTTAAAATAAATATATCTAAGGATGAGAATTAAACTCATTTGCTTTCACATTAATTAAATCATGATTCTTCGTGATTAGTCTACCTTAGATATATTTAAAAAATTTGGAAGTCCTACGGGGAATCGAACCCCGATTGGCTGGTAGAAGGCCAGCTGTTTTAGCCATTAAACTACAGGACCAACAATTTTAAAATTTCTGGTGGACTGTGAAGGACTCGAACCCACGACCCGCTGATTAAAAGTCAGCTGCTCTACCAACTGAGCTAACAGTCCAATATTTTTTATGTATAATGCACTCAGAGTTTAACTGAGAATAAACGGGTTTGCAATCTGTCACCTTAACATTTGGCTATTCCGGCATTAAAATTAATGCTATCACTTAGATTCGAACTAAGATTGTTCATAATATAAATTTGTCAAGATTTAATAATTCGCGCTTATTAAAAAACTACTTCATTATCAATTCTTAAAAATTAGATTTCCTTTAAAATGAATATTATTAACTTTAAGCCAATTATAAAACGATTTCCAACCATTAAAATTCTGTAGAGGCGCTTTTGAATTAACATCTGAAACAATAATAAAATCACCATAAGATTTAACTGATCCATAGGGTTTTAGCATTTTAACATTCATTTGTAATAGCCTCCTCTTTCATAATTAATTAGTTTTGAAATTAATTGGTGCGCCATCCAGGGATCGAACCTGGTTATACGGCCTTATAAGGACCGCCCCGTACCATTATGGGTCATAGCGCACAACAATTTAAATTTTTTACTGGTTCCACAGAAGAGACTTGAACTCTTATGTCTTACAGACGACGGTTTTTGAAACCGTTGCGTATACCTTTCCGCCACTGTGGAATTTTATTAATTTTTAACAGTTTTCAATTTCATTAGTAATTTAGGATTTATTATATTTTTATTAGCGGAAATTTTTATAATTTTATCTTCATATTCCTTAGTTTGTTTATAAACTGGCAATTTATCATAAACAGTAATAAATCCAGCTTTAGCTAAAAACGTTCTATAAATATTATACGGAATATGTGGAGAATAGAAGAAAAATCTAATTGCATTCCATTTCAAAAAATCTGTATCATGAGTAACATTATAAATAAAATCAGAAAATGTAATATTTAAAAAACATTCAAGCGGTTCTGGATCTAAAGCGTCTTCATCATAAACAAAAAACCAACCTGAATTTTCATACGGAACTTTTCCATTAGCTAAATATATCCTTTCAAATGGTCTATCACAATAAGAAAATGAAAGAATAAAAAGTGTTAAATAGATAATAAGAGAATATTTTACATTTTGCAAAAAGTGTATTTCATAAACTTCATCAAATAAATCAAATTTAGTAAGTTTTCTTTTTATTCGTCTAAATATTGTAACAAATACATGTATCATAGCATATAAAGAAAATATCCATAACGTAATAAAAACAAAAGCGCCTATACTTATAATTGCGCCTTTTCCATCTGAATATTTTTCTTCTTGCTGATTGCTCATTATCTTTTCTCTCATTTCTATTAGAATTTTATGACTAATAGCTGAAAAGAATATTTTAATAACATTGAAAATATATTTTAACTGTTTAATTAATTAACTATTTAATATAATGGTGGGAGCGGGGGGATTTGAACCCCCAAGCCTTATCAGGCGTCAGATTTTAAGTCTGATGCGTAAACCTATTCCGCCACGCTCCCGTATATTTAATTGTCAAAGTAGTCAAAAAAGTAGTAGAGCAAATATTATTAATTCTAATA
>JAQVGE010000133.1 GCA_028696935.1 Minisyncoccota bacterium
AGCCATAGATGAGTCTCAACAGCACAAATTAAAAGGTTAAGATACCAGCCATAGTTGTTGACTGCTTGTGCTGGGACTGCTCCGGCTGTAAGATCAATAATAGGGACTTCATTATCTCTTATTACAAGAGAATTGTCAGTTGTCCCACTCCCCATAGCTCTATATGGAGTAGTGAGTTTCCATGTATCAGGCGTTATATCATCAGCCATTATGTATAATTCGTTATTTGTATCTATCGAACTATAGAATACTGCGCTTGGTATAATTACTGGTAATTTACTGTTTGTAAGAAGATGAGATGCTTGTCTGATCTGTGTTTCTCCATGCCCATCAGATGATATTACAGGAGAGAAAATAGAAGTAGCCCTACCATCCCACATGCTATGCATGGTACTGTCCCCAGCTCCAACATAGTCAGAGTTTCCTTCATATGTATTTACAGATGACACTACGGAGTTTACAGGGATATTCTCATCTCTTGACCCTGATTCTCTAACCTCTAAATAAGTAAAGTTATCCCCAGCCTCTGGAGTCTTAGAATCATAGTCATACGGCTCGTTGTTGATATCTTCTTTATATCCGAGATGAGATAGAGAAGCAGTATGAAGAACAGAGTTCTTCTTAACTATCATGCTCTCACAAACAAGATGCTCAGATATACTGCCACACATACCGTATGCTTGGCTTATACTTTCTAATGTTGAACAAGATATATTTACTATAAAGTATCCACAACCATTAGAGTATTCTAGATAACCTAAGAGAGGATCATCTTTATCAATACCAAACTTTATATTATATGATGCTCCTTTATTGTCGCTCTTAATTTTGTCTACACTGATAATAGGATATGCTGTTGATAGATCTATTACTGATTCATGCTCTGGGAGCTCAGCATGGCTTTCGCTATAGTTAATAGGAGAATAGTTAGAAGGAAAGGCAGTTCTGTCAGTTCCTGCTTTTCTTATGCCAAGACAGAACTGAAATTTATTTTTACCGTTCCCAAGTCCTGTATAGGTGACTATGGCACTATGTATAGAATATTCATTATCCCTATAGATTTCGTTGAAACCTGAATTCTGGTCTATTGACGTTTTCCAGAAAGCTTCTTCAAATCCAAGATCATGATTAGCATTAACAAGTCTTGCAGGATACTCAATAGCAATACTCTTGGTCTCTATCGTTGCTTCAGACTGGACATCACTACTCCACCCTCCCCTATTATCATCATCATCTGTATAACCACAATGAGCAGCAGATATTGGTATTAAAGCAAGCTTTTGACTGCCAGATATTTTACTACTCCAATCTAAATCTGGTGATAGTGATTGTGAGGTTGCGGCAAAACCAGTAATGGGGATAACGGCATACTTTATTTTTAAATTTGGATTAGGATATGGGTCATCATAATCAAACTCTACTCTAAGAAGATCAATCTTATCTATGTATAAAGCAGATTCACAAAGCCCGTCAGTCTTTGCTGCTATTGAAGGATCATTTGAAACTAATACATCAGCTTCATGTGCGTACACAGAATCATTTTCATCGACATCAGATGTATATTGACGTATTCTAGAGAATAAATAGTTAGTTGCTATACCAAAAGTCTGTTTATTGCCATACCTCATTAAGAGGCTTCGTGCTCCATATATGCTGTCTCTGGGAGTTGGGAGAGGATATCTCTCAATATATCCTGTCTCTACAGGCATAAACAGAGGCTGCACAAAGTTATAGTGCATAGCAACAAACCCTCTTCCATTTAATGAGGAATCATCGCACATAACAGGAACAGAGACAGCGTCACAAAATACTGGTGTTTTGGGAATATATAAATGAGTGGGACGATCACCCTCGACTCCAGACGGCATAATACTTCTTAATTTTATTTCTACGTACCCAGATAAACCAGTGCAGTTATTAGCGAAATTTTTATTACTGGTGCTTTGTGAGTAAGCTACTTCACCAATAGAACTTTTACTAATATCAGTAGTACCTAATGGAGTGAGTATATTACAGTTAATACTGTTAAGCTTATACTCATCACTTGAGGTAAAAAGATTATCTTTATTCATTACAATTGTGATCCACCACCATCAACATTAAAATGAAGCTGTATAGGATTTGCTAGGCTTCCTACTACTCCATTTTCTATAAGTATAGGTGTATTGGAAGAGTAGATTTTATTATCATCAATGCTGTATAGTTTTAGATTAAGAGTCTTTCCTATTTGGTCTGTATCATAATATACGACAATTACACAGAGATACTGACCTCCTATATTTTGTACTACAGACCTTCCACGTAAATCTCCTGCATAAAATGCTCCAACAATATCTCCTGAGGCTACTGAAATCGGTGGGGTCGCTATTATTTTAGCGAAAATAACCATTTCATTTTCTTTAATAGTTACATCACCCCATTCAGTAGGATCAGAAGGAGATATGATTTCTGGTATTGAGTCATAGATAGCTGGAACTTCTGCAGGAATAAACTTAACGCCCTTACCTGGCCGTATTTCTCCAAGGCAAGTAGTAACATCAGCATACTTAGCTGACACTATCGATGTTCTATCTTTATAATGCATAGTATTAACACCTATGCGTTCAAAACTGATGGCATCTATTTCTTCTTCTTCAGCATTAAATAAATTGATACTTCTCTTTTGCGATGCAGTTGGAGAAGGGGGGATCATCTTTTCTATACTTGAGCCTGTATTAGAACTCATAAGTCTTTACCTCATATCTTGTTTCTTTCCCGCCAAACATAGGAGGAGTATCTTGCGATATTCTTGCAATAAGATAATACGCTTGCATATACACATAAGATAATTCAGGATGCTCATTGCACAAACTCCAATATAAGCCAGAAAGAATGTCTGTTAAAATGTCATGAGATGGCTCCTGTGGGGCCATCATGTCTATAGTAGAGTTGTGGTATTGCCCAATAATGAAAGGCTCTGCTATGGCTGTATCTGTGCCCTTAAAGGCAACATTGGAATTGGTGTGTCTTAATAGTCTGCTTAGTGGAGTACAGCAAACATAGTCGTGGGAATCATACATATCACCAGCATAAGCTTTTAGCATAGTGGTCTTACATATCACTAGGCACGGTATAGTTATATATGGTCTTACTATAGATGCTTTGAATTTATCGTATGCTAAAATTGACATGGCTTTATCTTGCCTATTCTCTTAGACTTGTATTCACGTTCTTGGTTATACTCAGCAAGCTTGTTCTTTGTGTGAGTACTTAGAAGAGAAACATATTGAAATGCCCTCGTAGGGTCAGAGTCTCTTAGGGATGAAATAAGACCATCTATTCTATCTACAATAGTTTGGTCATAAGTTTTGGGTAAAACTACTTTCACTACAGCATCACTATGAGAGATTAAGCTATTAACCATCCTTGAGCATTCACCACCAAGCATTTCTTCTTCTGTTTCATCAAACTCTCTCTTTATTTCATACACATGCTCTGGAGTATTCTTTATCATTGTTACGCCATGAACAGACAATACCTTAAGACTATATAGAGTAGCCTTATTAAGTTTAGCAAGAATAGTGTTGGTGCTATCAGCATAAACT
>JAQVGE010000134.1 GCA_028696935.1 Minisyncoccota bacterium
ATCTCATTTCTATACATTCAACAGAATGAATAGTTTAACTTTCAGTGGTGTTGCCTCAACGATGCTTGATAAAGCCATGGACGAAGCATTCGCAGAATATAGGTTGGGAAGGGGGCTTGTGACCAACAGTCATATTCGGAATTACAACGGGAACTCAATAGCTATTGATTTGCTAGACATTTACGACATTCATTCATCTGCAATTTATAACAACCTATCATTAACTCTTAACGAGGATTTTTATTCATGGTACTATTGTGGAATGCCAATTGCAGCAGTTTGGGAGGATATCCGAACAAGTCTCTGGTTCGATGATTTTGATATTAAATTGCTTGGTGCTTTGACTTCCATAACCGTGAATGATCAAGATTTAAGCAAACCTCGATATTTCTATAATGTTTTGATGAGAACCTCTACTCCTAATGCTCAGATGATTATTGACAAAGCCTATTCAGGCAGGGGTTTTCATTTCACGCCCCAAGTGGAAAGCTATAGCGAGGCAGATAGATCCCGGAACGTCTTTTCTCCCGGTGATCAGGTTCACGCGAAGATCACAAAAGCACCACAAAACACTCCGTTTGATGTCTATGTGATCAGGCATGATGACTACACATACGTAGATGGGGCAAATGTATCCACTCTGACCCCCCATTTAGCCAGCGGTTTCTCAAACCCGATAACCGGTAATCGCACCGATAACGAAGGTAAGTGGAGCGGATTGATCTGGACAATCCCCACCGAGCTTGAGAATGTGGATGGCGGTTATGACATTATCGTGAACTTTGGCAGTCCGGAAGCTCCTGATAATCGAATTCATTTTACCTATACTGCTGCAAATGTGATGGATGGCTTTGATGGGCTGCACGTACCGGGCTTTACAGTGACAACACCCACTACCATAGATATCGTACTTGCGTTAGACTGCTCTCCGAGTATGAGCGACCGTAGCCAACTAGCAAGAACAGCCAGGCAGTTTGTAGGTCAGTTGGAGGACGGTGATCGGGTTGGTGTGTTTGGTTTTGCAGCAGAGGTAGGTGGTAATCAGTATATACAGGACGTCGTTATAAACAGAATCCCAAGTGGATCATTGGGATTGACGCCAATCCTCAATAACAAAGATTATTTGAGTGGGCAGGGCGTTATCACATTTCCAAGCAATTACCCTTATCTTACCTACTCAACTGATATGAGAACGCCTTTTGTTAATGGATATTTGTGTTTCGACGAGTTGGCTAGACCAAAGCATTTTGTAACACTATCAGATGGATGGCACTGTTTACCCAATGGCACAACTTTACCTGATGGCACTTTTCACGATCCTACTAACGAGATTCGTAGTCGTTTATTGTATTCATATGAACCGTCCGGTATTCAATGCCATACAATGCGTTATAAGGCATATCCAACAAATAATGATGGCGACTACCCATATAATGAAGCCCAATCAAATATGCTCATGAATAGAATTGCAGAGTGGGGGAATGGAAGCTCTTGGAGCAGAAAATTTGTTAATGAGACTTACCAAGACATAAATGCGATTCTGGACGCGATAAGGCAAAGCTCCTCCAGCATTGATGAAAACAGGTCATATATAGGCCCCAATCCTGCTCAGGACACAGAAATTATACAATTTCTAGTAGATAAAAACGCCCACTCACTTGTTGCAAATTTCTCCATCAATTGGTTTTGCACGGATACTACTGGATTGATCGACTTCAACCTTGTTAGTCCTTCTGGAATAGACGTGACGCTGAACCCAGATAATTACCATTACTACACATCATTAGGGCGAGTAGAACTCCCTTTTCCAGAACCAGGATTGTGGGAGGCCATAGTTACGCGGCCACAATCCACTTCCAGTGTATCGAGCTTTAGTTTTTCTGCAAAGGTTCAATCTGATCTGGAGGTGCATTTCACTGACCCTCCACGGAAACATAAGATGAACGTGCCTTTGCCATTGACGGTAAGGGCATTTGAATATTTGGAACCGGTAACTGATGCCCAGGTAAAAGTTTTTTTGCGAAGAGATGATTGGTTTATGGAACTAAGTTTGCTGGATGATGGATATCACAACGATGAACAAGCCAATGATGGTATTTATGGTAATTACATGTACGCATATAGTGATATATTACAACAATTCCCGCATAATGCAGCAGGAGTGTACGATCTGATCTTCGAGCTTAGGTCTCTATCACTTACAGCCGAAAGAATAAAAAAATACAGAATTGAACTTGAATCACCTGAAGACTATCCTTATGCGTCTACTGAGAGGAGATTACATAGTGGCTGGAATTGGGTAGGATTTCCTCGCCTTCAAAGAGACGAATCAGGAACGGCAGTAGACTATGCTACTATATCGTTGTCGCCTTTTCTAACAGATGTTCATTCCAGAGATGGAGTAGCTGAATTCCGAGACAATCAGTGGAACTATTACGGATTAGATTCACTTAACAGCATAGACGGCTATAAATTACGTATGAAAGACACTACACCGGTTAGCTTATTCGAGCTTGGCACTATCATTGATACTCTGATGACTCATCAATTGAACGAAGGGCAGTGGAACTGGGTAACATATCCCTGTTATGAAACGGTCTATCCTTGGGAGGCATTGTCTGGTGTTATTGATCGAATTGACTACATTATGGCCGAGAAGTGGAGCATGAAGAGAGATGGAGATGTCTGGATCTATGATGGCATAATGCGTCCTCATCTAAAATATGGTGATTCAGTCATGATAAGAACAACAAGGGATTGCTCCTTTGTATGGAATTTCCCAGTTACAACTCCTCAGAGTAATGAACCCCAAAAACCACAACAATTCGTCTTTGAAGACAAACCCAATTACGAAACAATAATGATTGATTCAATAGAAGGTAATCCGGATTATTCTGAAATAGGTATATTTCAGGATGATGTGTGTATCGGAGCCCGGGTCTTCGAAGCTTATCCAATACAGATACTGGCCTATTCGACTCCTGTGGATGAAGGTGGTGGGCAATTGAGCTTCATGCTATTTTCTGAAAACAAGGGTGCAGTATCAGTTAGTCCGGCTACCATTCGCCCCGGTAATTACGACGCCAATGAGTCAACAATTGAGCCTGAACAGTTTGGTTTTCGTGTGTTAACTCTTAAGACCAACGACCAACAGACACCATCAGTGTTAGCACTACATTCGAACTATCCAAATCCGTTTAATCCTTCAACTACTATCAATTTCTCTTTACCAACAAAAGCGCAAACCAGACTGGTCATTTACAATGTCAGAGGTCAAAAGGTTAAAGTTCTCTTGAGCGATACACTAGACTGCGGCAACCACAGCGTAGTCTGGAATGGTCGAGATGATAGCAATCGACCAGTTGCATCTGGCATTTATTTTGCTCGTTTAGAGCAAAGTGGAGCGACAAAAATTAGCAAAATGATGCTTATGAAATAGTATCGAAAGATATAGCAAAGAGAGGCTGCCAGAAAAAGGCAGCCTTTCCTGTTTAATTACCAGAGCATCTCAAGTTGCGGAAACCGCATAAAGGATCATCCTCAAGAACAAGGATGCCTATTCTACC
>JAQVGE010000135.1 GCA_028696935.1 Minisyncoccota bacterium
GGCAAGCCGCTCTATGATGCTCTTAAGCAGTCCCTGCCGGAATATCCGTTCATGCATGCCGACGAAACTGGTTGGAAACGCGACTGGCTCTGGGTTTTCACCAATCCGTTCATTACCTTTTTCGACATCGACGAGAGCCGGGGTTCTCAGGTTGTCATCGACCACCTGGGAGCATACTATAATGGCATTCTGATCAGCGATTTTTACGGTGCTTACCGGGACAAAATTGGCGCGTTTGCCAAACAAAAATGCCTTGTGCATCTGTTGCGCGACATCAAAAAGCTTCTCGAAGGCGACCTCAAGGAACATCCTGACGCCGAACGCTTTCTGCCCTTGGTTAAAGAACTTATTCAAGACGCGATTTTTCTGCATAGTCAACATTCTACATTCACCTCCGACGAATACCGTTCCGGCAGGAAAGATATTCTCAAACGATTCCGTAAACTGTACCGGCACGCGCCACTGTCGCACCACGAGTCCGACAACATCCGCAAACGGCTGATCACGTTCAAAAACGAACTCTTTACCTTTCTCAAATACCCGGCGATTGAACCGACCAATAACATCAGCGAAAGGGCCATTCGCAATTCCGTCCGATTCCGAAAACTCATCTTCGGCAACATGACTGCCAGCGGCAAATTGAACATCGCGCTGGCCATGACCATCATCAGGACAGCCATGCAAAGAATGCTCAATCCCATCGAAATATTGCGGGACATCGCCGTCAAAGGAACCACACCTGAACTGCTGAAGCGGTTCGGACTGCCTACAACTATGCCGCAAGCGCCATAGTTCTGACCATCCGGCAACGTGCGGAAAAAACAATCTGTCCAAACATGACAAATGCCGACGCACCCGAGACTATTCCCGGGGACGTTTCCTGCACTCTGATTGTTTTTCTTTGCACTATTCATTGACCAAATCTATGTCCTTGTTTTTAACGTTTCTGTTCTTTTTGCTGGTTTCATGGCTGGCGGAAAAACAATCCGGCCAACCGGGAGATTTTCTCCCGCAATCCAACGCCATTCGTTTTTCCGTTTTCCCAGCCATCGCCATCCGACCTCAACTTTTTGACGCTAAATCTTTACATCCGTCTTTCCATTTTTCCAACCATCACCATCCGACCTTAACTTTTTGACACTAAATCTTTACCTCCCTTTTTCAACTCCCTTATATGATAACCTGATGGATTCCGCATTTCCGCAGCAAGTCGGCGATATGCTCCAGTTTTTCCGGGAACGGAGCTGCCGTTTCCAGCATGGTGTCCGTCCGTCCAATCGCCTCGAACTTGGAGTGCGCGGCGTGATAGGGTAGTAGCCGCACCGCGGCGATATTACTCAATCCCGCGAGAAAATCACCCACTCCAATGATGTCCCTGTCCGCATCGTTGATTCCGGGGACAACCGGCATCCGGATCTCGACCAGCTTGCTTTCTTTGGAAAGACGACGCAGATTTTCCAGAATCAGTTCGTTCGGAGCTCCGGTTGCGTCGCGGTGTTTTTCCGAATCGATGTGTTTCAAATCGTAGAGGAAGAGATCAGTCACCGGCAGCACTTTCGCGATGGCGTCCCAGTTGACACAACCACAAGTGTCTATCGCGCAGTGGATTCCGGACTGCTTCAGCCGGGAGAGCAGTTGAAAACAGAAATCGGTCTGAAGCAAGGGTTCGCCGCCGGAAATGGTCGCTCCACCGCCGGAAGTCCGATAAAACAGTTTGTCCTCAAGAATCACAGCCGCGACCTCTTCTTCCGGCAAATCCCTGCCGTACCATTCCAAGGCTCCATAGGAACAATTCGCGATGCATGCGCCGCAGCAAGAACACCGCATCCGATCAAGACGGACGAGCCCGGAATCGGAATGCGAAAGCGCCTGCTCTGGACAGACTGCGGCGCACTCTCCGCAACGGACACATTTTCCGGCGATGACCCCGATCTCCGGATCCAATGCAATGCATTCCGGATTGTGACACCAGCGGCAATGCAACGAACAGCCTTTCAGGAAGACAGTCGTACGAATTCCGGGGCCGTCATAAATAGCGAACCGCTTTATACTGACAATTTTTCCAGTCACGCCCATATCAGCACCTCTTTTTCATCTGCGTACAATTATACACGAAAGGCGGAGATAAGAAAATGGCAAAAAAAATTATAAACTTATCATTTTGTGACATAACCCCACTTCATTCGTATTGATTTCCCAGTTGCGGTGGTGTAAATTACCAGCAAAGAAGCAACAGCTGGCATCAGGAGAAAGAAAAATGGAGAATTTGGAAAACAGATCCGATCTTTACAATTTATGCAATCGCTTGTCTTTAACGGTCACTCATTTTGCCCGTGGGGTATTTCCCAATATCAAATTTCATCCGACCATTCTCAATGTCAACCGGCTTTTCTTTGTATTGGAAAATCCCAACTGCGGCAAAAATTTTATCATGATGAAGGATGCTCAACTCGAATTTACCGCCGGACAGGTTTATTTTGTCCCGGCTTTTTTCCCGGCGCACTTTCGCCTAGATTCCGAACTGAAGTTCATCTCGATTCAATTCAATTTTGAATTCTTCAAGGAATTCGATCTTTTTTCCACCCTGAAATCATTTTATACGAGTTCCGCTCCAGAACAAATCGAGAGAATCGATCAGGCGTTTCGGATGGACAACAAATTACAGGCGGCTCTGGAGCTAAAAAAGGCCGTTTACGATATGCTGGCGGAAATTATCGGACGACATACCCACGAAATCGACCAGCAGCTCCTGCGCATCACGCCTTATCTTAAACTATTTTCATGGCTTTCGGAACATGTCGATGCCACGCTGACCGTGTCAGAGATGGCAGAAACGATGAAAATGTCTCGGGAATATTTTTCTCGGCGTTTTATTGCCGACACCGGAATGACGGCGAAAAAATTTCTTGATCGGCAACTAATTTCCCTTGTCATGAACCTGATGGGTTCCCCGCATGTCACTTCTCGGGAAATTGCGAATCGACTGAATTTCAGCAGTGAATACGCCTTTTCCCGTTTCTTTAAACGGATGACGGGTCTCTCCCCCGTGCATTACCGGGAGACGTTTTCGTTCGAACGATAGGGAATCCGGTCAGACATAGGCATGTTCGATCCGAATCAGAACTTGGACTTTCCATCCAAACTTGCCCCGTGCTTCCTGTGTCAGCGCTGATTTCATTTGTCCGGAAAATGCTGATTTCAAATGTCCCTGGCTTTTCTTCTGAATCTTCTTCTTTTGCCGCGTAAGCGGCCTGTTGTTGTCTTTTCTTCAGAAAAATATGGATTATATTGTAAGATGAGAACGGTGTACTGAGAAAGATCTATTGTGTTTATCCTTTCTCCACCGGAATCGTCGTTCGTACTTGAACCACATTGACCCAATTCGCAACGGTATCGGCCTCTGCAAATCCCGGTGCCGCCCATGTCTCGTTCTTTCCCAGCCGTTTCAATTTACCTTCGCCAAGCGGATGATACGGCAGGATATTGATGGCCTGGACATTTTGCAATTGGTTCGCCAGTGCGGCAATGGTGT
>JAQVGE010000008.1:0-4427 GCA_028696935.1 Minisyncoccota bacterium
ATTGGAGGAATTAGTCTAAATTCAATTGTTTCAATTGGTTCTGTTATCACTTCGAAATCTGATCAGGAAATAACTAATTTTGATGTTTTAAAAGCAACTTCTTCGAGTGAAGAAAACTTAGACTTACTTAATAAGAAAATTGTTCACTCTATTTCTCTTGGCTACAAATTAGATGGTAAAGATATTTATGTTAAACCCGAAGGAATGCATGGAGTAAAATTAGAAGCCAGAACTCTGTTTGTTACTTGCTTAAAACAAAACCTTGAAGATTTAGCAACTGCAGCAACTTTAGCTAAAATAGAAATTGAAGATATTATTGCTTCTCCTCTTGCTGATAGTGCTATCCTCCTTTCAAGCAAACAAAAAGCTGCTGGATGCGCTATTGTTAACATTGGCTATGAAACAGTTTCGATTGCTTGTTTTGAAAATAATACTTTAATCTCTTTACAAGTCTTTCCAATTGGAAGTATGGATATTACAAAAGATATCGCTCTTGGTCTTAAAATATCACTTGAAGAAGCTGAAAGTATCAAACTGGGAAGTGTTATTGGTGGAGATTATCCTAAGAAAAAAATTGAAGAAATAATAGAAGCTAGACTTAGAGATATCTTTGAATTAGTTGAAAATCATTTAAAAAAAATCCGTCGAAGCGAGCTTCTTCCGGCAGGAATAATTTTTACAGGAGGAGGATCATATCTTTCAAACATTGAAGAATTAGCCAAAGAACATTTGAAACTTCCTGTTAGAGTCGGACCTGTTGATACCAATATCAATAATAAACTAAAAATCCG
Organism: Minisyncoccota bacterium; assembly: GCA_028696935.1. The sequence continues at coordinate 792 of JAQVGE010000008.1, forward strand.
TGATTCTTCTTGGTATACAGCATTTGGTTTAGCTCTATCTGATTCTTTTGACTACGCAGAAAATAATCCTCAAAGTGGAATCAAAGACAACTTAAAACAAATAAAAGATTTCTTTAAATCTATCTTTTCTCAGTTACTCCCGTAACAAATTTGGTAACTTAATATAAAAATTGTCAATATCTTTGCTTTTTATACTTAAATTGATACTATATAAGTATTGATTTGTTGCCGTAGGTCGGACAACGACTTTAAAAAAGTAATTTATTTAGTAGTTAATTCCCCCACGGGATCTCTCAAAAGAGAGACAATATATTTTGTATGCCTAAAATAAACCCAGAAATAGAATCATTTGCAAGAATTAAAGTTATTGGTATTGGTGGTTCAGGTAAAAATGCTCTTAACCACATGATTAATTCCAAGGTTAAAGGAGTCGAATTCATTGCGATGAATACCGACACTCAGGATTTACACAACTCCCTAGCAGAGAAAAAAGTTCATCTAGGTAAAAACCTAACGAAAGGACTTGGAGCTGGAATGAACCCCGAAGTTGGTAAAAGAGCTGCAGGTGAAACTAAAGCCGAAATTCAAGATGTTATCAAGGGGGCTGACATGGTCTTCATTGCTTGCGGAATGGGAGGAGGAACAGGAACAGGGGCGGCTCCAATTGTTGCCCAAGCAGCCAAAGAACAAGGAATATTGACTGTGGCCGTAGTTACAAAACCATTTTCTTTTGAAGGTAATCAAAGAATGAAATTAGCTGAAGCTGGTCTTGCTGAGCTTGAAAGAGAGGTTGATGCAATTATCGTTATTCCTAATGACAGATTAATAATAATTTCTGGTAAAGAAGTTGGATTCAAGCAAGCATTTGCTATGTGTGACGAAGTTTTGAAACAAGCTGTTGAAGGAATCTCTGAATTAATTACTACTCCTGGAATCATTAATGTTGACTTTGCTGATATTAAATCAGTTATGTCTGATGCTGGAAGTGCTTTGATGGGAGTTGGGGTTGCCGCAGGTGAAGGACGTGCAGAAAAAGCTGCTTTGTCTGCAATTAATTCCCCTCTTCTTGATTTATCAATCTCTGGAGCCCGAGGTGTCTTGTTTGCTATTTCTGGTGGAGAAGATTTAACTATCCACGAAATTCAGGAAGCCGCAAAAATTATCACTGAATCAATTGATAAAGAATCAAAGGTTATTTTTGGAACAATTGCTGATGATAAGTTAAAGAAGGGTGAAATGAAAGTAACTGTTATCGCAACTGGTTTCCCTACCGACAGCCCTAAAAGATCTCTTTTCCAAAGTCAAAATAAAATGAATGAGCAAACTGTTAATAATGCAACAAAAGAAGAAATTCTAGAGGCAGTCAACAGTAAAGACCAAGACAAAGATGGGTCTACAGAATATTTAAAGAAAAACGATAAATCCGAAAAAATAGAAGATGATTTATTTATTGACGATACAGCAGATGATTGGAGTACTGTCCCAGCTTTCCTAAGAAGAAAAAAATAATTTGACTAGTGTGCTATAATAATAAGACCATAGATTTCTATGGTCTTATTATTTATCCCCTAGATTTATAATCTAGAAAATAGAAAATATATGTACGATTTAATAATTTTAGGTGGTGGACCAGCAGGAACATCATCCGCTGTCTATGCAGCAAGAAAACAACTAAAGACAGCTATTATTTTAAGTGAATTTGGTGGTCAATCAGTTGTTTCAGAAACTATTTATAATTGGATTGGAACTCCCGAAATATCGGGAAGTGATTTAGCTGAAAGTTTTAAAAAACATATCCTTTATTATAAAGGACCTTTTCTTGATGTTATAGATGGAGAAAAAGTTGTTTCAGTTATCAAAGACGAAAAATCTTTTAAAATAAAAACTGAAGCAGGAAAAGAATTTGATACTAAAACATTAATAGTCGCAACTGGAAGTGGAAGACGAAAATTAGAAGCTGTGAATGCAGATACTTTTGAACATAAAGGTATTACATATTGTGCTTCTTGTGATGGCCCATTATTTCAAAATCAGGATGTACTTGTTATTGGTGGAGGAAATGCTGGATTTGAGACAGCTGCTCAACTATTAGCTTATTGCAAGAGTGTAACTATGGTCCACCGAAGCCAAGATTTTAGAGCAGACGAAATAACTGTCAAAACTGTTATGAGTAACTCTAAGTTCAAGGCAATCACGAATGCTGAAATTCTAAGAGTTGATGGTAATAATTTTGTTGAATCCCTAACTTACCGAGATAAAATAAGTGGAGAAGAACACACACTTAAAACATCAGGTATTTTTGTTGAGATTGGACAAATTCCTAATACTTCATTTATGGAAGGAGTTGTTGAGCTTGATAATACCGGTAAAATTATTGTTGACCCTATGACTCAAATGTCATCAATCCCTGGAATCTGGGCTGCTGGTGATTGTACCAATGGCAAATATCATCAAAATAATATTGCTGCGGGTGACGCTGTTAAGGCTTTAGAAGATGCTTATATTTGGATTCATAAAAATAAATAATATAACAAAAAACCTCTTCTAGAAGAGGTTTTTTGTTATAAATTTTCTAGAGTTAAAACATTTTCCAATTTCTCTAATTCCGCTTTTGAATTAGGTTGGAAAATTTCGAGGATACTCGCAGCGGGAACTGCTTCTATTTTGTGACCTTGATTCTGAGCTACTTTAATTAAATCAGGTAGATAATATTCCCCTTGAGCATTTTCATTTTTTAAATCATTAATATTATTCCACAACCATTCTCCATTAAAAGCGTAAAGGGCGTAATTAATTTCTGTAATTTGTTTCTCTTCTTCTGATGCGTCCTTAGCTTCAACAATTCTTAAAACTTGCCCACTTTTATCTCTCACAACTCGCCCCAAATGGTAAGCTCCCTCTCTCCAATCTTTAAAATCTGGCAATTTAACAGTGGCCATTGTTATAACTGAATTTTTATTATTATGAACTTCAACAAGTCTCTCAATCGTTTCTTTAGAAACCAACGGCTGATCAGCGGATAAGACTATCACTGTTTTATGTTCTGGATGAACATTTTTTTGAGCTGACAAAACAGCATGACCAGTTCCTAATTGCTCCTTTTGATGAGCATAATTAAAATCTTCTTCACCAAGCACTTCGAATATTCTTTCTTTTTTATGACCAACAACTATTACGGGTTTAATAGGAAAATCAATCAAAGATAAAGTATCTAAAATATGTTTTATAAAAGGTTTTCCTCGAAGCAAAGTTAAGGCTTTCGGATCATCTGATTCCATTCTTTTTCCTTTACCAGCTGCTAAAATTATTATTTGGGTATTAATCATAAAAAAAATAAATTACTTATGTAATTTTGTGGTCAGGCATAGTTTTCTGCTGAAAACTTGCACGACCCTGGCTCGTGCCGTCGCACTCCGCCTCGCACAAAGTATATTCCCATACTTTGTGCGCGATACAGGATTCGAACCTGTGACATCGTCAACGTCAATGACGCGCTCTACCAACTGAGCTAACCGCGCAAACTAACTTAATCAAAGAAACTAATCTAACCAAATTACTTTAACTTGCGTTACCTACCAAGACAGCATAACCGCGCAAACTAACTTAATCAAAGAAACTAATCTAACCAAATTACTT
>JAQVGE010000008.1:4527-15338 GCA_028696935.1 Minisyncoccota bacterium
CAAATTACTTTAACTTGCGTTACCTACCAAGACAGCATAACCGCGCAAACTAACTTAATCAAAGAAACTAATCTAACCAAATTACTTTAACTTGCGTTACCTACCAAGACAGCATAACCGCGCAAACAAAGATTTAGGCTTTCAAATCCAGTCCTCGTAATACATTGTATTACTTGCGGAGGGTACAGGATTTGGTCCCAAGTATTTTTCTACTGAAAAATCTCGCGACCCCGCCTCGGCCCGTCGGCCTCCGGCTTTCAAATCCAGTCCTCGTAATACATTGTATTACTTGCGGAGGGTACAGGATTTGAACCTGTGATCCCCTTTCGGAGATTCCACTTTTCGAAAGCGGTGCAATCAACCTCTCTGCCAACCCTCCTTCTAATACACCACAAGGATGATAAAACACACCCTCTCATTTAGGATTATACAAAAATAAACCTATTTTATCAAACTCTCTCCGGTCATTGATTCTGGCTTTTTTATCTCTAAAATCTGGAAAATGGTTGGCGTAATATCAGCCAAAGTTCCTCCCTCTTGAGAAAGTTTATATTCTTTATTGGTTAAAATAAATGGGACTTTATTCATGGTATGAGCTGTATGACCCTCCCCGCTTTTTTCATCTACATTTACCTCTGCATTTCCATGATCAGCCGTAATAATTGCAATTCCATTATTTTCCAACAATGCCTCAATAACTCTTTTTAATTGTTTATCTATTTCTTCCACAGCTTCTATGATTGCAGACATATTGGCCGTATGCCCCACCATATCAGCATTTGCAAAATTAATAAAAATAAAATCAGTTCCTTTCTTTATTTGAAGAACCGCTTCATCAGCAATTCCACTTGCACTCATCCTTGGGGCTAAATCATAAGTAGGAACATCATTTCTACTCGGAACAAGGATATTTTCCTCTCCCTCATAAGGATTTTCAACTCCCCCATTTAGAAAATAAGTAGCATGAGCATATTTAGTTGTTTCAGCTATATGAGCCTGAGTTAAACCAACCAAAGAAATCTCTTTAGCCAAAGTAGTTTTAATTTTAATAGGAGGAAAAGCCACCAAATCATTTCCAGCAATTCCATAATCAGTCATTGTGACAAAACATAAATCATCATCTTTAATCTTCCCAATAATTTTTCGAGAAAGCATCCTAGCTCTGTCTGCTCTTAGGTTGAAAAAGAAAACCCCATCATGTTTTTTTATATAAGAACTGTGTCCATTTTCGTCCAAACGAACTATCGGTTCTAAGTACTCATCACTTTTATCTTCTTTGTATAAATCATCTAAATATTCCGACAGTTTACCTTTACAAATATTTCCTTGCCCTTCAAAAATAGCTTTCTCGGCTTTTTCTAAACGATCCCAATTGTCATCCCTATCCATCGAATAAAACCGCCCAGAGACAGTTGCTATTCTCCCAATTTTTAATTCCTCTAAAAGATTTTCTAGCTGTTCTAAATATCTACTCGCACTTTTAGGTGGAACATCTCTACCATCAGTAAAAGCATGGATTGCAACTTCTTTTACCCCACTTTCTTTAGCTATTTTAAGAAAAGCAAACAAGTGGTCAATATGACTATGAATACCACCAGGTGAAACCAACCCCATAACATGAAGGGTCGAATTATTTTTTTTAACATGGGAAAAAAGCTTTTCACAAATCTTATTTTTATCAAACTCTCCATTCTTAATTGATTTGTTTATTCTAACCAACTCTTGGTCGAGTATTTTACCCGCACCAATAGTTAGATGTCCAACCTCACTACCTCCTATTTGTCCTTCTGGTAGCCCCACAGCAGGTCCAGAAGCTTCAATTAGAGTATGTGGATATTCCTGCCATAAATAATCAAAAAATGGCTTTTTGGCCTGTGCGATGGCATTATTTTCCTTCTCTTCTCGATAGCCCCAACCATCAAGAACAATAAGAGCAAATTGTCGTTTATTCATACGTAAATTATACCAGAAAAATAAAATAATCGCCCACCTTTTACAAAGTAGACGATTATAATTATTAGAAACTTCTTAAATTAAAAATTAAAAGAAAGACCAGAGCTGAAAACAAATTGATGATCAAAACCTCGATTCCCAATGGGAACATAAGCTTCAATACTAATCATATTCCAGGAAGCTTTCTTTGAAAGTAACAACTCTAAAGATGAAGACCCTTTGACAAGTAGACCTGCCTTTGACCCAAAAGCTCCATCATCAAACAAAGTTTGAAGAGATGAATTTAATTTAACTCTATGGAGTAAAATATAATCGCTATCAACTCCAACGCTAAATAAATTACCTCCCCTAAACGGAGTTTTTTTGTCAGGAATAATGTAATTATTATACTTAAAGAATGGTGTTAGATAAAAGAAACAATTTATCTTCTTTCTATCATCAATCCTAAGATTAGTCATAATTACATCATTGTAAGCAAATCTTCCAACTGGAAAATCATCAAAATAAGACACCGAGATACTTAAGTTTAAATATTCCAATTCACCGTTATAACCCAAGGTATAATCAATTTCATCATCCCAGTCTTTCGACCAGTCAAGATTAAAACCAGTTGAGCCCCACAAATCGAAGAAAAAACCTGATTTATGAATTATTGTAAAACTACCTTGAGTAACAGGGTCTGGATAAAAAACTAATCCACTTGGTCCAACATATTTTGAACGAACAAACAAGTTTGAACTGAAACTAAAGTCTCTAGTTCTAGCAAAGGTTTGGACTGATAAAATAACAGCCAAAAGGAGGAAAAATCTTTTCATGATTCGGTTTTTATTTTAGTTATACATTTATTTGAATTATCTTAGATTCTTTTTTAAAAAACCCAAAATAATTCAAATAAAAAACTAAAAACCTCTTCCTCAGATTCCCTTAGAAATTAACATATTTATAGTGTTTTGTCAATATAAAATTACTTTCCTGACCTCTTTCCTAAATTTTTCAGTAAAAACATGTGGGCAAAAACAAGCACACTACCAATAGCAGTCAAGAGCCCTATACCTTGTGCCCCAGGACTATCGTCCATACCACCATATCCAATCAGGAGAACTCCTGAAGCAAGAGCAAATATCAAATGTAATATCTTAATTATATTCATATACTCAATCAGTGTAACATATTTAAATTTTTTCGTGCTAATGACCTACCAAGACCACGAGTATGTTTAACCTTACAGGTTCAGTACCTCTTTTCAATCTACCCCATCGGCGGATAATGAAAAGCTTTTCGATCTCCGGATGAGAAGCAAGCAGTTACTTTGCTTGGGTCACCAACTTTGTGGTCACAAATAATTTTCTGCTGAAAATTTCCGCGACCTCGCCTCGGCTCGTCAGCCTCCGGCCGTCACAATTATAAAAAGCACTATTCAAAGTGCTTTTTATAATTGTGAGCCTTCTCGAGATAGAACCCCGTGGCTCATTGCACTGTAAGGCTTTTTGGGGCTTTTTTAGTATATCATTTCGACCCCTCTCGTGCGTCAATGAGATGCTTTACAAATTACTTATATATGATATAGTAAATTAAACTTGTAACTTAAAAAATTTAATCATGAAACGTCAAATGTTCTTACTAGTGCTTGGAGCAGTAATAATTTACTCATTGCTACCAGAAAAATTATCTTCTGGATTTGCATATGTTGCAATTCTAGGACTAACCCTTCTTAGTTTATATTCACAACGGAAAAAAGAAAAAGTTCCGACTATTATCTCTGGTGATTTTATTATTCATTACAATACAATGTTTCCTGCCACAGGTTCAAAGATTGTGAAGAATGGAAGATTAGTATCATCCAAGAAAGATGAGAATAGATTGTTGCTTTACATTGATGAAACATTTCGTAATTCTATTCTTAAGAAAACGATTCGTGAGATTACAGATATGGAAGGAAAACCTCTAGTAGATATTCTATGATTGGAATAACAAAACTACATCAAAAAGGTGACTATGTGTCACCTTTTATTTTTTAGAGCTTCTCGAGCGTTCTCTAATTGGTGACCTGTCGAAGAGTCGAACGGCTCTCGAGCGCTCACACTAGTGCTCTAAAGGGGTCGTTTTGATATACTATATACATGAAAAAGATATACATAATTCACCGTTGGGCAGGTAATTCAACAGATGATTGGAGGCCGTGGCTCAAAAAAGAACTAGAGGCGTTCGGTTTCGAGGTCATTGTTCCTGATATGCCAGATACCGAAGTACCCGTTATTGAATCATGGGTAAACCACTTGAGTAAAGTAGTTACTGATCCAAATGAAAACACTTTTTTCATTGGTCACAGTATCGGTTGCCAAACTATTCTAAGATACTTAGAAAGTATAAATACAAAAATTGGAGGATTAATTTTTGTCGCTCCTTGGTTTAAACTCGATAATTTGGAAGATGAAGAAGTTGAACAAATTGCAAAACCTTGGCTCGAGACATCTATCGACTTTGCAAAAGTTAAAAATAATACCTATTCAATACAATCATTTCTCTCTAGTGACGAACCCTTTGGTTGTGTAAGTGAGAATAAAAAAGTTCTAGAACAAGACTTGGAATCAAAAGTTACAATTTTAGAAAGTCGAGGACACTTTACTGAAGATGATAATGAATTAGAACTACCGGAAATTATACCTACTGTATTACAAAGCATTCTCAATATCGAGTATCCAATTGTGTATGAATGGAACGATGAACCAAATACTAAATATGACGAACATGAGCACAAAGGAAAAGTTTCTTTTTATGTGATTGAAGGGTCTGTTGCTTTTACCAGCGGAATAAATCAAATAGTTTCTCAATATCAAAGAATTGATGTTCCTGTTGGGGTTAAGCACGCAGCAACAGTTGGCTCAGAAGGTTGTAGATATATCGTAGGTCAAGAAATTGAAGGTGATGCATAAAACTAAAAACACCATGATGGTGTTTTTAGTTTAGTTCGATTCCTCGAAGGGTGCTGAAATACTAAGTTTTGAAAGCGTTGAAAAACAACGGTTCTCGAGCGCTTGAACTAGCGCTCGTGACGGTGACCCTACCGGGAATCGAACCCGGATTACCGGCTTGAAAAGCCGATGTCCTAACCGTTAGACGATAGGGCCAATACATATACTTAATTCTAAATTTTAAAGAAACATTTAATTCTATTTGGCTTTTCAAAAGCCAATGTCCGCTATATCTTAACTTGGTTAGATGATAGGGCCAAATATCCTATTCTAATCATACCCTTAAAAAACAAAACAATTAACAAAAGTGAGTATATCATTTTTAAATAAAAAAACAAATAGTTTGGATAAAAGTCTTTTAAACTATGACTTAATTGGATAAATACAACTTGACTTTTATATAAATTAGTGATATAATATAAGAAATAAGTAAAAAATCTTTAAAAATTAAATATCATGAAAGAAAAAGAAGTAAGAACTATTTTTTTAGTATTATTGGGGCTTTTTATTCTAAGCACATTAACATGGATTCCGATTATTATCGGAGGTGGAACTATTAGGAGTGCCCTCCTTTGGATGGTTATCTCTTTTGCAACTGGTTGGGTTTTGATTATCGGAATATTTAATATTCCCAATAATCCTCCCCACATTGGTCTTCTGACCAAATTAGATAAGAAAATTTGGAAGAGTGACAAAAAAGTTGTTGTTCTGCCAGAAGGACTTGTTTGGGTATTCTTACCTGAAATTTTCTACAATGTAATTCTAATCTTAAAGGAAAGAAGGCAGAAAACCTTGTCTCCCCAAAAAATTCTAACACCTGACAACGTTGACATTAAAGTACCAATAACTTTGGCTTGGAATGTTAACGACCAAGAATGTGATCAATTCATCGACATTGGTAGTGATAGAGGTGTAGATGAACACATTTCAGGAATCATTGAAGGAAGATTGAGAGAATACTCAAGACACCCTAAAGAAGGACCTATGGATTGGAAAGAAATGATTGCTTCTAGTCTTAAGACTTTGGATTTTTTGGTAAAAAGTCTATGTGAAAATAACACAGAAGAACCAACATCAGAACAAAAAAGTGACTTCAATTTTATGGAGAAGATATATGAAGGCAATGTTCCAACAGCTCCAATGTTAGATTTTGTAGAAGGTAAAGAACCCTCAAATACCCTTGTCAAAGAAAAATGGGGTGGTGAAGAAGGTGAACATAAATGGAAAAAGCTTTTGGATATAATACCAGAATTAAATGATAAAAATTCTGAGATAAGAAGGAAGATTAAAAAAAGAAAAGATCTTCTCGAGGCTCTCCAAAAAGGTAAGGCGAATATTCCAATTGCTGGAACAGGTTGCTTCCTGCAGAGGTTAACCATCGGTGATATTGATCCTTCTGGTGAAATCTATGAAGCCGACATTGCTCTTCAGAAAGAAGAAAGACAAAGGGAATCCGAGACTTTTGAAGTTGATACAGACATCAGAAAAGCTCAATTACTTCAAGAAAAACTTAAAAAATCCGGAAAAGAAGTTTCTATTGAGGAATGTTTCCAAATCATTATGAAATGGAAAATGATTAAAGATGGACGAGGGTTTGTTTACGACGGGTCTTTCGGTAATTTCTCAAAATTAGGAGATATCGTAAAAGATATCATGAAAGGAGGTAAAGAATGAGCAACGCTTCACTAAAAAAAATAGCAATGAACAGTTTTATTCTTTTTTTTGTGATTGCTATTATTTTCGCTGGAATAAATAGTATACGTAAAAGTAGAAGTGAAAAAAAATCCAAAAAGACAGAAAAGGTTCAGAGCTACAAATCGACCCCGAGTTATTACGAAAAAGAAGTCTCTCTTAAAAAAGGAGAAATCGTGATCGTACAAATTCCTAGGAATTACTATTACGGTTTAGATGGTGGTGGTCAAAAATACTACCGCCAAGCTTACCATAAGAAAAGTGATTCTTATGGAGAAAAAGAACTCGTCGGAGGAGGACTACCAGTTAAAGATAGTGGTAGTGACATTGGTCACTTACGATTATCCCCTTATGAAAAGGAAATAACTGTTGTAATAATCTTTTCTAAAGACAAAAGTCAAATTAAATAAAAAACCCCGAGTATAACTCGGGGCTTTTTTAATTTTCCATTTCAACGGCAACCCAATACTCATAATTACCAGTATTTTCATTCATTATATATTTTTCTTCTAGAATACTAGCTGTCGGATAAACTGTGGTCATTGTATTTATATCTTCAATCTCTATTCCAACCAATAAAAAGGCATTTTTAATCGCAATTTCCCTAGCTAATTGTAAAAGAGGATTAACCCCTGAGGATTGAACTCGAGTAAATAGAGCATCAGAAGAATAAGTTCTTGAAAGCAGAGACGGACCAGTACTCACATACTGGAGAGTTGAGATATTACCCGATGAAGAAGTATATCCCCCATCAATAGCTGAAGACCCACCCACAGAAGTAGAACCATCAACAGTAGAAGAACCATCGGCTGGAGTATAACTATTAGTTGGGTCACTTGTAAAATCAACACCACCAGAAGGATTAACCATTCCACCTCCAATATCTGACTGGAAAGGATCAGACCCACTATACGTATCAAAAGACCCACTACCATCACTATCAGTGATTTCATAATCACCAGTATTTTCTATTTTAATCTTTCTTTCACCTACTGTATTTAAAATGAGATTCATAATCCCAAAAACCGCAACCATAATAAAAAGACCAATTACTCCATGGAGCATATGGCTTTTGCTATTTTTACGAATTTCCTCACTATCAGGGTTTAATAAATATTGAGCAACCCCATAAAGAAAATATACCAGTGCCAAAGCAAAGAGAAAGAAGATAATAGGGTTAATAATAACCTTATTAATACTTTTCATTAGCGTCATCACGCTTGCTTCGGCAACTGGTATAAATCCAAAATCCATAAAATTAGAAAACTAACACTCAACTCCTGGTCCAGGAATACAAGGGATTGCCCCTTCGTTTAATTGTTCAGGTCCTACTCCAAAAGTACTAGTCACAAGTCTAATAATCCCCCAGAAAGCAACAATCACAAACAAACCAATAAGACCTCTAATGATTGCTGAACTTGCACTCTTCTTCTTTTCTTCATCAGTTGAGATAGTATATTGGATAACCCCCCAAATAAAGTAAACAACTGCAAAAGCAATCAAAACAGGAATCAACCAAGATAGAATCTGGTTAACTGTTGCAATGATACTAAATGCATCAGCTGCAAAAGCAACTGTTGGTAAAGACCCAATAACTGACCCCAATAAAATAATTTTCTTCATAGATTAACTTATTTATTAAATATTAAGCGACCTAATAATAATTTTCCATCCTTTTTCGATAGAGAGAATGGACACTACCCTTATATTATATCATAAAAAGATATAATTCTCACAAGTTCTTACTGTGAAAGCTGTGGAATAAGTGTTCTTATTCCAAAGGTATTCGAAAACACTGCTACCAACCCCCAAACACTTATCATCACAAACAAACCAATTAAACCCCAAAGAAGAAAACTCTTCCCTTTTTTTCTTTTTTCTTCATTGTCTGGATTCATAAAATATTGGATAATCCCCCAAATAAAAGCTACTGTGGCCAAACTAAAAAGAAAAGGTATAACTGATTTAACTAAAGTACAACTTGCCCAGTTAAAAATATTCCCGATGCTTGTAAACTCAACGTCTCGACAAACATCTACAATTGCTTGTCCTTCAGCGGCTTCTACAATGATTGTTTTCATTTTTATAATTTAAGTATTACTTTTAATTTCTTCGACCGTTGTAACTATTGCTTTTGACAACACGAATGCTCCGAGAAGCAAAGCTGCTCCAATAAGAGTATAAATAAATGTTGTCTTCGCATTTTTCAGTTTTTCTGGATTACCAGCAGCAGACACAAAAAGAAAACCAGAATAAATAATTGCAAGAGTCACAATCGGAACACCAATAATAAGAATAATGTTTATTATAGCTTCAATAAAAGATGGGATGTCTTTTAGTTCATCACCCAAAGGGTTATCAATGGTTGTATTTATATTCAAAGTATTACTACCTGTATCATCAATTCCACCTGTATTACCACCCGTATCATCAACAGCCAAAACCATCGTTGACATAAAAGAGAAAGCCAACACTAAAACAAAACTATACCTTAAAATATTTTGTAGAATTGTATATTTTTTATTTTTAATATTTTTCATAAAGTTATTTTATAAATAATTATCTAGTAAGGAACCACGGACCATCAAAACCAAGACTTGTTAAAATAGTATTAATTATTAACCAAGCAGCTAAAGCAAAAAGATAGCCAAAAATAACATTTTTTAAAATACTTTTAGCTGTTGATAATTTACCTGGATCACCACTAGCTGTAATTAACAAAAAACCAGCATAAGCAAAGATCAGGGCAGCAAGCGGTGTCGCAATCGTAAAGAGTAAGAAATTAATAACTTTATTAATCATTTTCATTAGCTCTTCAAATCCACAACCTCCTGCTGGGCATTCAGGAACTAACCCTCCCGCCGGTGATGAAGCATCTCCTTCTTCAGCATAAACAACTGCCGACAAATTTTCCCCTTCAAAACTTAAACTAGTAAAGTTTTTCAAACTTGAAAAATAAAAAGAAAAAAGGAAAGTTGTTGTGATAAGACTAAAGATTGCTAATTTTTTCATAAATAATTTATTTTATTATTTGCTTAAACTGGCTTTGAGCCCTATTAATAGCTCCATCAATATCCATTTTATTAGATAAAATATTATCAAATAATTCACTAAAAACAGAATCAGTGACTCTCCTATCTGGATCAGCCCAAGATTTAGCAACAATGGCTGAATTATAAAAAGTATACATATAAGCCCCTTCTGGTCTCTCAGAAAGAAGCGTTCTTGAAGCTGGTGGTAAAGCCAAAGTATTACTAAAATTGAGTGCTACATCATTAGAACTTAATAGTCCTGCAACTTGAAAAGCAAGGGAAAGATTTTTTGATTTCCTATTAACTGAAACTGCGTAAATATCTCCGTAAGTTCTTTTGGTTGTATTTCTTGTCTGAATGATTTCCCTGACATCAAAGCTTAAGTTTGGGTTAGTTGATTCTATTCTAAAAAGCTCACTAGCTTTACCTAGATAGATAGCTAGCTTACCACTAGCAAACATATCAAATGAATTAGGTAAAGAACGATTCCAAGAGTAAGCAATGTTTGACGGATCAGAAAATTCCATCATAAACTCTAAAATTGCCTGTAGGGGTGGTCTTGAAAAATTGGAAGAATTATCATCAAGAACTGGAACATATTTACCTTCTATCTTTTTAACAATTGGATTACCACTCTGAAGCAAAAAGGCTGATAAAATTTCTTTTGAATTAGAAATATTATCATAACGCCCAAGGGCAACCATACTTTGTAAAATTGTTCCACTATTTTCTCGCTTTGTTAATCGATTATTTAAATTAAATAATTCATCCCAGTAAGCTGGTGGATTAGCAAGACCTTGATTCGCAATTAAGTTTTTGTTGTAGTACATCATCATCGGATCAACAAAAATAGGTAATCCGACAATCCCATCTTCTTCTAAGAAAATTTCAGCTCCATCAATAAAAGAAGTCCTAAAAGTTTTTTCTGGATAAGTTGCATAGGGAATCTTATAAAAGAACTCTTTGTTTTTCATAATCATTTCTGGAGTTATAAAAAACAAATCTGGACCTGAATCTTTAGCAAAAGCCTCGATTAATTCTTGTTGATAGGTAGAAATATCTTTTCTAACATATTTAATATATAAATCACGATTTTCCCCAGAAGCAGTTTCAAAAACTTGATATAAATCAGGGTCAGAAACAGTTCCCCAAACCACAATGT
>JAQVGE010000136.1 GCA_028696935.1 Minisyncoccota bacterium
CGCCGATGGCGGACTTCTTATCCCGGTGGAAATCGAACAGGTCGCTGCCTTGCTCGCGCTCTACGGTTTGCGCGAAAAATCCGTCCGCGACGAGGCCGCCAATTTTGTCGATACCATGGTCAAGGCGTTCACTGGTGCGCTGACCGAACTTGATCTCGATCCGGAGGCCGGAATTTCCGCCGAAGTCGCCGCCGTCCTGACCGGCGCGCTGGGGCATTATGTGCGGAATAATTTTGAAGCCTACGCCATTGCGAAAATCAAGGGAACTCCGCTTCCAGCGCTGGGCTTCGATCTCGAACTTTTCAAAGAATTTTACCAAACCTACAACCATGGATTGAAAATGAAACCGAATATTCTTGTCTGCGGCAAAACCGGCGTCGGAAAAACCTCTCTTATTCAGGCGGTCACTCATCGCGGCGTCGTGCCGGATTCCGCCATCGGCAACGGCAAAGCCACCACTCAGGGATTCCAGCTGTATGAAACCGAAATCGCCAACTTCATCGACTCCGAGGGGATGAATCCCGGCAGTCAGAGCGTGGATTCTTATGCCGACTTCATTCTGGATGAAGTGCTGGATCGGCTTGATTCCGACGATAAGGAAAATCTTGTTCACAACATCTGGTACTGCATCGACGGCTCCTGCGCGCGGATTCAGGAGTCCGACGCAAAACTCATCAAAACCTTCAGCGACAAGGTGATTCTGGTCGTCACCAAGAGCGAGCTTATGCGCAAGGAACAGTCCGAGGCGATGATGCGGACACTGCTTGACCTCATCGACAAAGACCGGATCGTCATGGTTTCCGCCGAACGCGGAACCGGATTGAAACAGCTGATCGCCAAGTCGCAATCCATGAGCGAAAACGCCATGAACGGCGCGGACGACGAACTGGAAGCCTTCCGCGACCGCTGGGACGATTATTATGCCAATATGAAAGAGTCATGGCAGACCGGAGTGGAGGAGGAAGCCGACAGTTTCATCAACTGGGCGGCGGGACGCGCGGCGGCAATCGCCTTGATTCCGCTCCCCCTGGCCGATGTCGTGCCGCTGATCGCCAACGAGACTTATATGATCTATCGGCTCGCCGGAGTCTACGGCAAAGCGATTGACGAAACCGTCATCACCACCTTGCTCGGCGTGGCTGGCGGTTCGCTGGTCGGGAAAATCGGCGCAAGTTTTCTGCCGTTCCTGAAAGTGCCGATTGCGGCGGGAGTGACCTACGGCGTCGGCAAGGCTGCAAAACTCTACTTTGAGTCGGAAATGACGCTTAGCGCCTCCGAACTCAAGGCGGCGTTCCTCGCCGGAGAGCGCGAAGCCAAAAAGCGTGAATGGAAGCCGGTCGACGAGGACTGACAAAGAGTATTTTCTCCGAATGGTTCGGTGAAACATAACAAAACACAATGGAGGTTTATGATGGCGAGTGAAGTACAATGTCCTGATTGCGGTTCCTACGATTGCATTCCGTGGGATGACGGCTACATCTGTCGTTCCTGCGGCAATGAGTTCGGAAAGAATCATTACCCGAAAAACTAACCAACAGAGCAACCGCATTTCCAACAGTGAAATGCGGCTGCTCCCATCAAGGAACTTTATGAAACCAAAATTGAAAATGCTCATTGCGATGATTGCCGTTGCCGTCGCATTCTGCGGAGGGATCGGAGTCGGCGCATACTGCTTCATGCCGCATAATGTCGAACAGGTGTTGGATTTATCGCGTAAAAAATTGGAAAAAGAGTTGATGGAGAACGGCGATTTCAGCCAGACACATTTGAATACTTTGTCCGGGTATTTGCGTGAGATTACCTATATGCAGTGCTACTGGATCGGCCTTGAAATTTGCAACAGCGACTACTATTCTAAAATTGAACCCGAATACCTGAAAGAATATGAATCATGGCATCAAGCTTTTCACGCGGAAGACGAAAAGCCGTCTGAATATGAAGGCGGCACGATGGCTCCCTTGGACTGCAATATGCGGCTTTACGGTTTGCTTTGCGAACGCTTGAACACACTCAACACGAAATATCGGAAACGCTGAATCGGGATACGACAGTCATGCCAAAGAATCTTCAAAATACAACCTTTGAAATTTGGGGAAGAAGTGTAACATTTTCCTCTTCGGGAAAAACGGGGAGCCCCGTGCCGCCGGGCTATTATTCTGTATACAGAAATGTTTATTTTGAGTTGTATCGAATTTACGATGATCTCAATTTTCATTGCTGGCACGGCCGATTGCCGCGGGTGGTTTTGGCGCTCGACCGGTCGGATATTCCGACCAGAACCATCGCGTCGGGATTCTCTTTTGCGTGCAGGACGGATCAGCGAACCATGCACCTGATAAAATTCAATCTGATTCAATGTGTCAAACTCTCGAAAAAGCAGTTTCTGACCGTTTTTCTGCACGAGATGATCCATATTGAACAATTCTTTACCAACCGCACGCCGGGACATGAAGCTGATTTCTACCGCCGCGGACTCAATGTCGGATTTGATGAAAAGAACGAGTTGCTTCAGCCTGGAAGTTCTTTTGTTTCGGCGATTGCAGAAATCGAAAAGCGCGGTTTCCCGATGATGAAACATTTGCAACTAATATGGGAGGATCGGGAAAGCAAGCAGAATTGCACGCCACGCCCATCTTGTCAGGAGAAGGCAGAACGATTTATCTATCCCGCCGGGGAATACCATCCTGCCGTGGATGCTGATTTTCAATTTTATTTGAACCACAGAGGAAGAATCGATTTTTGACCATGAAAACAAGGCTTCAATATTTGAATGGGGGCGTTTCCATTCTCAGCGGAGCCACGATCCTGCTGATGATGTGTTGCGCCGTCTTGAAGCAGTTGAATTTGACGATTTTGCCGGATTGGTTCGACTCATGGGTACTTCCAGTCATGACGACCGCCGCTGTCGGTTATCTGACCAACTGGATCGCCATTCAAATGCTGTTCCGTCCCTACAAACCGGTGCGCTGGCTCGGCAATTTGCAAGGCGTTATCCCACGGGAACAGGAAGCCTTGGCCAAGCGGCTTGGCGAAGAAATTCCGAAAAATCTGCTTCAGCCTGAAAAACTGGCCGACGATCTGGGTAATTTGGTAAAGGGATACTTGCACAATCCAGATTTGCTTGCAGACATCCGTTCCACGGCATCGATTCTTTCGCGCCGTTACCGGGCGAAAATTGCGGGATTTCTGATTCCTCATATCGAGCGTGTCATTGAGACTGCGTTGCAGGAAAATCTTACAGCGGAAAAACTGCGGACGTTTTACGATGATGTTGTCTCCGGCTGGCTGAATGCTCCGGCGAACCGGCAATGGATTTCCGCATGGATCGTCTCCGAATTGAAAAATCGAACGCCGGAATTAACCGCCAGCATCAAATCAGGTGTCCGCACCGGAGTCCGCGATTATGTGCAGGAAGAGTATCCGAGTCTGACCCGGCTGGTTCACGCCGATGAATTCGCTGCGCGACTGGCGACAAAATTAAACTGGGAACGGATACAGGAACAGTT
>JAQVGE010000137.1 GCA_028696935.1 Minisyncoccota bacterium
CCTTCCCTCTTGTGGCATCCATTTTGAATAACTACGGTAATAAATAAATTCACCGAGAGATGTTCTAAAATATTTTTTACTTTCTTCTGCTAGTTTTTTTACTTCTGGTGGTACAGCAATTCCATGTGAACGAAGTCGGGCTCTTTCTTCTCTGTAAAGAATATAATTTTTAGAAGTCTTAATGTAATCTGCTAGCATCAACTCCTGCTCAACAGTATCCTGAATTCCCTCAACTGTTGGAATAAAGTTCTTGTGTTTCTTAGCAATTCTAACTAATTCCATTAAAACTCTATTAGCAACAAGTTCTGCCTCCTTTAAAGAACCTTCACCAGCTGCAAGCATTGCTTTATTAATAGCATTCTTAATTTTTTCAAGGTCAAATGGAACAATAACTCCATCGCGCTTTTGAACACTCTTAATAAAATTATCCTTACTTTGTTTTTTGGATGACAAGATTTCTTTAGTTTTGGTTGATGCGACCTTTTTGTTTTCTTTTTTGGAACTAGACAAGCTAGATGTTTTCTTTTTTGAAGGCATGATAATGATAAATTAATTTATAATGCCCGAGCATTGCTACGGGTATACATTATACATTTTTGGTTAGTAAATCTACAAGTAATTTGGTCCAAAAATAACCATTAGAGTAAAATGGGGGTAGCTCGTCAATATTTTTTTAAAAAAATCCCCAAAAAGCTTTCTATAAACTGACTTTAAAAGGAACAGTAAATTAAAAAATAAAATTCGGCAAAAGTTACTCTTTTGCCGAATTTTATTTTTAAGGGTTTAGTACTATTTTATTGATTTTACTTAAAATTTTTTAAATTTAAAGTAAAAATAAGCCTTTTAAACTATTTTTCATTAAACTTCCTTCCATTTACAAGAGATTTAAGGATAATATTTAACTTCATTTTGGCCACACCAACAACCTTGTCTGCTCCACCATAATAGATGTATAAATAATCATTTAAAACAACCATTCCACAAGGAAAGACAACATTATTCACTACCCCAAATTTCTCATAGTCTTCTTCTGGTTCAAAAATGGGGTCAGTTGATCGAGAAATAACAATAGTTGGGTCTTTTAAATCAAGCAAAACTGCTCCCGTCCGATAAGTATTATGACTTTTTGAAACTCCATGATAAAGCAATAACCAACCATATTTTGTCTTAATTGGTGGAGCACTAATCCCAACTTTTGAACTATCCCATGTATTTCTTCTTGGACCAAAAGAACGAATACATTTATCAATCATATTTTTTTCAAAGTCCAATGAATCAATATAGTCTCCACAAATCTCTTCTGCAACACGATGAATCACAAAATATTGTCCATTAAATTTTTCTGGTAAAAGACAAGTATCTTTGTCATCTAATCCAGGTGGGGTAATTAAAATTGGTTTACTCCAATTCCACTTATGGGCAACAAAGTCTTTTTCTTTAATAGAAGAGATGGCGACCCTAGGAGGCCCCACGCTATCGTATGCCGTGTAACAAACATAAAGTTCATTCCCTATTTTAGTTAAACGAGGATCTTCACATCCAGAATTTCCATTTTCAATTTTCTTCATTTCAAATTCTTCACGTGGAACATAAACAGGGTCTGCTAGTCTTTCGTCAATAATTACTCCATCTTTTGTGGAAGCATAACCAAAGTAGGAAGTATTATAACCCGATAGAGCTCTATAGAGAAGATGTATTTTGTTTTTTATTTTAATTGCAGCTGGGTTAAAAACTGCTTTTGATTCCCATTGGTGATTTTCGTCTGGAACTAGAATTGGATTTTCCTTAAACCTCTTAAACCCATAACTGTCAGATGCCTTGAAATTAATTGTCGACAATAAGTCGTTTATATTGACCCGAGCAATACATGTTGTTGTGTCTGTGGCTCCGTAGTAAACAGTTAAAACATCCTTATCTAAAAGAGCCCCACTTGGAAAAATAACATCTGGAATATAACCAGAAAGCTCATACGGCTCTTCAGGAACAAGCATGGGTCCTTTTGTTCTTCCAATAATTTTAGTTGGGTTTTTAGTATCTAAAAGTAAAGCTTCTATTCCGAAAATTCTATCTAAATTTTCTGGACCAGAAAAATAATTTTGAATGTGGGAATAGACCAAAAGCCATCCTTGTTTAGTTAAAACCGGAGGAGCTCCAATCTCTAAATGATCATATTCATTTCTCTTGAAATCAATGGAATGTTTATCTATATCCTTTATCCACTCTTCCCAATATTTTTCGTCCCACAAATCCTCTATTTTATCAAACTCGGCAAAGCAGACTTTAGCGGGAGGTCGATCTGTATGAGCCGAAAAGACAACTGTTATTTTACCATTTATTCTTTTAGGAAAAAGAGTCATTGCTTTTGCATTAAAAGGTGTAACCAAATGTTTTTCTTCAATGCTCTCTAAATCTTTAGAAACAGCAACTCCAACCTTTATGGCTTCGGGTCCAAAAGGATACCTTGATAGAGCTGTATAAAAAATATAATATTTTCCTTCAAAAAAAGTCACTCTTGGGTCTTCACATCCATGAATGTCCCATTCTTGATCTGGTTCAACAAAAGGTCTTCTATCCTCAAAATGAACTCCGTCTTTACTTTTACTAATACCAATAATTGAAATTTGTTGTTGGGGACAAATTTTATCAACTGTTGAAAGGGCTCGATATAAACCATAAGTTGTTTTACCCTTCTTTATAGGACACATATTAAAAGTAGCAAATCCCTCCCAATAGTGATCCTTATTAGGAATAAGAATCGGATTGTAAACTGATTTCTTAATTACATACATATATTATTTTGATTTCTTTAGAACTCTTTTTTTCTTAAGCTTAGCTATCTTGTCTTTCTTCAAATCTTCCAATAACTCATCAATTGACATTGAAGCCACACAAGCAAACTTATCTGCCCCACCATAATAAACAAAGAGTTCATCATTTTTAATAATTGCCCCACAAGAATAAATAACACCCCAAGCAATACCATTGTTTTCATAATCTTCTTCCGGTTCAAGGATTGGATTTGATAATTTATACAAAATCTTAGTTGGGTCTTTTTCATCCAAAATCATAGCTCCCAATTTGTATCGATTAGGATCATTTCTATCCATTGAATGATATAAAACCAGCCATCCCAACTTTGTTTTAATTGGAGTTGGTCCAACCCCCCTAACCATATTATCCCAAGAATGTTTCCATTTTGGTTTATTGTGGTAAAAACTCTTTATAAATCTCTTACCATCAAATTCATTCAAATCATCAACATACTCAATTAATATTTCTGGAGTAATACTATGTATAATTGCAAATTTACCGTTTATTTTCTCAGGAAAGATAACCCAATTTTTGTTAATTTCCTTAGGTGGTGAAATTAGAACTGGTTTTTTCCAATTCCATCTTTTCTTTTTAAAATCATCAAAAGAAATCGAAGTTAGAGCGATTCGAACAGAACTCCACCCATCAAAAGCAGTATAGAGAATATACAAAGTATCATC
>JAQVGE010000138.1 GCA_028696935.1 Minisyncoccota bacterium
AGAAGTCCATCAACCTTCTTCTGAAACCTTCAAGCTCCAGATCATTCATAAAAATCGGTAAGGTTTCCTCTCGCACACCATAGAACTTCTTGGGTTTGACCAGTGT
The DNA here is from genome assembly GCA_028696935.1 of Minisyncoccota bacterium. The sequence continues at coordinate 107 of JAQVGE010000138.1, forward strand.
GCTATAAGCACAATTCATATAATGGTGTTTAAAGCTATCATCTAACCTATACAGAGATACTGCACCCAACAGAGTGGATGAAAGATGGTATTATCTAGCACCTATGCTCTTAGATAATGTGGACTACGTAGAGAAATGGCTTGCTTATGGCAAAGAGCTTATCTCAGCCAGTTTAGATGAGGACGAGCAGAAAAGTCAAAAAGGTTTTGAGGTTCACCTTGCAAAACTAAGGGAATATTATAGAAATCCTGATGCTGCTCAACTGGGACTGTTTCCGGTAGACTTGGCTCAAGTCTTATGCAGAATGGCTTTGGCTTCACCTGCTGTATGTGCTTATCGAGCCTATGGTCAGAACGCAAATTATGCTTCTCAATTTGCCAAGGCTATGATCAATCTCTTTAACAGAAATGAAGCGACTGCAATAATAGAGCTCTGCTACGTGAAAACAACTGAAGATGCACATTGGATGAATGTGCTGCATTACTGTAGAGATGGCAATCTCCAGGCGATGCTGGACGAGTTCATTCACATGCTTACCGAATCAAATGGCTTAATTGATAATGAAAACAGGTACAAAGCTACCCATACTTTGATGCTGAATACCATGAAAACCCACTCAGCAAGTTATACAGTAGATACCTATCGAACCTTTAAGACCAATATTCTCAAAGGTAAGGAGAAGGGTATTTCACTCAGGTCTCATTTTGCTGTTGGATTCTATAAAGGCGAAGGCGAAAGCAGTAAGATAGTAAATCGTAAAGAGAGTATCAGAAATTCATTTAACTCACCCTTTAGACCCTTTGTATTGGCTACTACATCTATCGGGCAGGAGGGATTGGACTTCCATTACTACTGTCGAAAAATCATGCATTGGAATCTGCCTTCAAACCCCATCGATCTCGAACAGAGAGAAGGTCGAATCGACAGATTCAAATGCCTTGCAATCAGGCAGAACATAGCAGAAAAGTATGCCGGAACGATTACATTCAAAAATGATGTATGGACAGAGATGTTTGATAGAGCAAAGCTGGAATACAATCCTGAGTACTCCGAATTGGTTCCATTCTGGTGTTTGCCAGATGCACAGGGCAGCAAGATTGAACGCATTGTCCCATCCTATCCACTGAGTAAGGATATAGGGAATTATGAAAGGTTAATCATGATACTATCGTTATACCGATTAACTCTGGGTCAGGCAAGGCAGGAAGAGCTATTGGAGCATATCTTCAAGAACTTTGAGAATGGTGAGGAACTAAAAGAGCTTTTCATAAACTTGAGTCCATACTATAGGGATCATTGACTGGCTTAATCATAAGTCCGCTGTTAATTCCTTATATAACTTATCATCTATTAAACGATAGTTTGTGCCCAGAAACTGTTTAGTGTATTGTTATGCAGATATTATTCACTTATCGTTTCCATTTGTATTCAATTAGGTCTACAAAGCCGTCTTCACCGCGAACTGAATCTAAGCCATTGTACTCATCTGAGTGCTTGAAAGTAAGAAACAAGACACCTTCGCCGATATCAGCGTTTGGTTTACGCTTGTGGTCATAGTAACATCTTGGGGCAATGACTAGCTGTCGAAAAGGCTCGTTAAGGCTCCAGCTATCGCCCTTTAACTCCTGAAACTGCTGATCTATTCTTACAATGTTTTTTAGCAATTCTTCAGCGTATGCACGTACTTGTTCTGCTGCCATATTAGTAGATCCGCTTCCATTTGTATACTTTGTTTCAATAATGTAGAGATTTCTTTCCTCATCATAAGCTACAAGATCTATTCTCTTTTTTTCAATAATGACTTCACCTAAGGGTATTTCATAACCGCAAGTCATAATAACTCTATTGTTTTGTTCGACCAAGCGCAATTTCGCTCTAGATGTGAACAGTTCCCATTGCATATGTTGTTCTTTTCTACTAATGTCTGGCTCTTTGAAGCGGTCGTAATTGAATAAGTGCAGGGGTTTGGTACGGGTTTTCATTGTAATCTACTCCTTGGGGTAGTCTAGTACAGGCTGTCATCAGCAACGTGAATAAACACTTTATGTATATTCTCAGAATTGTACAGCTTCTCAATGCCCAGTGCCCGATCCTGTATGTAAAGAGAACTTTCCCAACCTGACACATCTTTGGGGCAATTGTATTTTGAATCCCGTACATCTCCTATGAAATAAACAAGTACGATATGAGGATTATAATTGTTCCGCTTCAGATAATCAAATAGCACAAGACGATTAGCGAGTTGGTAATAGCTATTGAGCCAATGGCTTTCATTGTATTCTATGTTTAAACTCTCTGCAGTTCTCTTAAATGCTCTTGATATTTTGTTAATACTTACTTCTGATGTTGCTTTGCATTTAGATAGAAGTTCTTGTGTATGAGCTTTAGCCTCAACAAGAATAATATCTCTATTTTCATGTCCTTTACTTTTTAAATCGCTTGATACTAACCAACCGACAGCATCCCAATTATGTTGTTCTCCAGAGGTAGGCCATACTTCTTTCCAGCCAGACACAACTGATTCGCTGTCTATGAATTCTAAACCTTTCAATTCAGAGTCGTACCATTTATCTTTTTCATGATTGAAATTGAAATCTAGCCAATCAATCCTTGCGTCACTTGTTGAATTACCCATAGCATTCATTATTGCCTTGTTAAAAGAATTTCTATGTCTGCCCATCCATCTAAGTAAATGGTATTCACTACCATATCCTATTCCTATTTTTGCCATGATTTCTCCTTTGAATCAGTCTCATAAGTTATGTATGTTTCACTAAATTCATTATTGAAATTCGCTTTTAACCATGCACTATGATAAGCAATTTTTGTCAATGTCATAGCATGATACTTTGGAAAAGCCATTCTACCATAGCTTTTAAATAAGCTTATTACATGGATTACTACTGTTTCAGTGAAACCATTTTCCAGTGCTTTAGCTTTATATGTCTCGAAGATGAGTTTAAGTTCTTTGGGTTTTCCATGTATCAGAACTCTTTTGAAATATATGGCTTCTGCATCGGTGTATCCTGCTATCTGCTGCAATAGGCTATTAGTTTGCTCATGATAGATGATCATGCCATGAGTCTCAGCTAAAATGTTTCTTAGTATTGGATGCGGATATTCCTGTCTGTTCTTGCGTCTTTTTACGTAGTCATTTAAGCGTTTATCTGGTTTTATAGTGTTAAGCACCATAAATGCCATCAATTCATTGAAACAGCATGGTTTGAACTTTTGTAATGCTTGCCGGGTGTGATTTGCATTATGATGAAAGACTCCCTCAGTTTCACCTCTTGCTATCATTGCATATGTTGAAGCGTCATTGAGTGGAATCGTATCAGGGTTTAAAGATAGCCCCCGGTTTTTCTTGATCAGAG
>JAQVGE010000139.1 GCA_028696935.1 Minisyncoccota bacterium
GTTGAAGTCCAAGCATTTACATTCCCTCTTTCTCTCCAAGTACTAATCGTTTCGTTCTTGTAATCCTTGACTGAAGTTGTATTTGGGAACCATTTTTTACAGTAAGTTAGCTTGTCGATGTTTGCTCCAGATACTCCATCTGGGTCTGTTTGCCAAGTTCCATTTGCATCAATGTGTTGGTTAACTTTACCGTACCAGTACATGATACGAGGGGTAACATCGTTAGTGGGAGTTCCTTGGGGGACTGCTGCTTGAACAACCTCAATTCCACCAACAAATACAAGAGTAAATAAAAACAAACCTATTAATATTTTTTTCATATTTCCTAATTTTAATTAAAAACTACGTATAATAAACTTATTATACTTGAAAATTATGGTTTTACCTATTATTTATGTGGATATTTAAGTAAAAAACGCATATAAATATGCGTTTTTTACTTAAATAACTCTTTTTTATTTGGCTACATAAGGTAACAACCCCATAAACCTTGATCTCTTAACAGCTAAAGACAATTTTCTTTGATTTTTAGCTGTAACATTTGTTCGACGTCGAGACATCATTCTTCCACTAGGAGTTAAAAACCTGCGAAGTAATTCTATATCTTTATAATCGATATGCTTTATGTTGTTTGAACTAAAATAATCTTGTTTCATTTTTTAATTTTATTTTTTAATTTCTAAAAAGGTATATCTTCTGCATTAATCTGCTCTTCTGGGTATTCAATAGTATCTAATTCTCCTTCATCTTCCTTGGAAGGCTCTTTTTCTGGAGTACTATTGTTAGTCTTTGATCCAGAAACAGAGGAACCAAATTGAACCCTATCAGCAACAACTTCAGTTCTGTATTTTTTAGTTCCAGTTGCTGCATCATCCCAAGATCGTGTTTGCATTCTTCCTTCAATTAAAACCTGGCTTCCCTTCTTCATGTATTGAGCGACTGTTTCAGCTTGTCTTCCAAAAACTACAATATTATGATAGTCCGCTGATTCCTGACGATTACCATCTTTGTCTTTCCAAACACGATTAGTTGCAACGGAGAAGGTACAAACTTTTATCCCAGAAGGAATCGCACGAATTTCTGGATCTCGAGTAAGATTTCCTATAATTAATGCTTTGTTTAAATACATTCGATTAGAAGCAGGTGGCGGTCTTTTTTAATCCTGCTTTAATTATACTATCGACTAATTTTTAAATAATCTACTTTTATTCTGTTAGATAACGCGACCGCGAGTTCTAACAGTACATACTTATTCTAACACAAGTGCGTCAATTTCTTTATCAATAACTTCTTCATCTATTAGTTCGGCATTTTCTTCTTTCTTTTGCCCAACCTTACGCTTAGAACCATCTTGTTTCCCATAAGAACGCTTAGGAGATATGGTGTTTTCTCTAACTGTTTTAATTAAGAGATATCTAACAAGTTTTTCATCCTTATCTAATAAATCCTTAATTGACCTTGCTTCTGTTGTTGTACATTCAAATTTAATCCAACCAAAATATCCATTAGAAAACTTTTGTTTCTTATTGTTTATTGAACGAGACATCTCATAAGCAAGCTCCAAACTTCTAGGATACTCCTCAGAAATAAAAACTGCTCCGAACTTGGTTAGAGAATCTTTAAGTGCTGTTACTTCAGCTCCAAGATTTTCTTCAGCTATTGTTGGTATCATAATATAACCAACTTCATAAACACCACTTTTTGTATCTACTTCATTTTCCATTTTTTAAATAGCGAATACGCAAAATTATTTTTAATATTGTCCCACCACGGACCTTTACCCATAAATGGGGTGTATCTCGACTTCAGGGTCGAGATAAATGAGACGATTGTTATATTAACAAAAAAACCCTTAAATGTCAAAGAGTTTCTTTATATTTCCACGAATAGCTAAAGTTGTTTCTTTTTCTTCTAAACCCTTAATTAGAGCTATTTTTTTAACAATATCTCTTATATAAGCTGGTTCATTTCTCCGTCCCCTATTGGGCACTGGAGCAACATAAGGACTATCTGTATCGGCCATTATCCTATCTAATGGTATTCCTTTAATTATTTTTTCATAGTTTACTGGCCTTTTGTCATTCTTCTTCGGTGGGTAAGTGATAACTCCAGCAAAAGAAATATAAAAACCAAAATCTATAAAATCGTTCGCATCCTCTAGAGTCCCCGCAAAAAAGTGGACCATCCCTTTAACCTTTGCGTATTCTTTAAGTAAAGAAAGAGCATCTTGATAAGCATTTGTGTCTAAGCGTTCATCACTATTTCTAATATGAAGCATCAGGGGAAGATTAAGCTCATTTGCAAGTTCTATTTGAGAGATGAAAGCCTTTCTTTGTTTTTCTATACTCTCAGGCTCCATATGATAATAATCTAGTCCGCACTCACCTATTCCTACTACCCTACCTTTTTTTGCAAGCTCTCTGTACTTTTCTTTATCAAAAATTTCACCACGGGAAGTGAAATCCTTCCCGTTTTCTCCTAGCTCACTTTCATCATGATATGAAACACTTGTATGAATGGGATGGAGTCCAACACAAGCATAGACTCCTTCTTTATATTCATTTGTCATCTCCACCGCTTTTTTGGAAGTATCATATTGAGTACCTATGTTTATAACCCAAGTATCATTATCTAATGCACGACGAATAACAGCATCTCTGTCTTGATCAAATACTACAAAATTAGTATGGGCATGAATATCAATATATCTAGACATATTATTTTCTTAAAAACAAAGGCTCTTCAGGTTTTTTGTTTATATTTATATAGTGTAATATTTTTTCTGCAGTTTCTGGCATCATTGGAATTAATCTTTTTGCAATTATAGATAATCTTTGGATTAATAATCTTATGTGTTCTTTGCCAGCATTTTCATCTACTTTAATAACTTTAAAAGGTTCTTCTTTTTGAATATATTCATCTAAATCCCTTACAAAACTCCAAGTTAAATCCATTACTAATTTGATATCAAATTTTTCCATATTATCTTTCATGTCAGAGTAATCATATTCTGGAAGAATGACTTTTTCTTCTAAATGTTTTTCAGATAAAGTCAAAATTCTGGAAGTTAAATTCCCTAAACCATTTGCAAGCCCTGAATTATAAGCTTCCTTAAACCGATCCACAGTAAAAGGACTATCTTCAAAAGAAGAAACTTCTCTCAAAAGAAAGTATCGGAGCGCATCTGTTCCATATTCATCAACGATTTCTTTTGGATCAACTCCATTCCCAAGACTTTTCGACATTCTTATTCCTCCTTCACCAGTAATAAAGCCATTCACGATTATTTGATGGGAATTTGGCAAACCAGCGGCCATAAGCATTGCTTGCCACATTACTCCTTGGAAACGAGTATTATCTTTACCACAATATTGAGTTGGATTTCCATATTTCCAAAATGCTTCAAAATTTTCTGTATTTTCTGGCCAACCAAGAGTAGAAATATAATTTGTAAGAGCGTCGAACCAAACATACATTA
>JAQVGE010000140.1 GCA_028696935.1 Minisyncoccota bacterium
ATTGAGGAATTAGATATTTCAAGTATTTCGGAATATAGCTATCTCCGTTCTAAGAAACAGCTTGCGTGAATACCTGCGTTCAATACACAAGGTTTATCAATGACTTAGGTGTGAGAAACATTAGTTACTAACATAAGATAAGGATGATTGCTCGTATCTGTATATAAACCACATTCTACAAAGCATCCATAAGGCCCTGTTTGGTTAGCATCAATATCCTCTATGGAACTGATTAAAACTGGAGACAAATCTACATTAGCAGGTTCAATAGATGACTCTGTAATCGTTACCGCATTTATCCAGTTCATTTGTGTTATCTGATGTCCATATTTTTTGATTTTTTCATTTGCTTCCAATAGCGCGTTATAGGTAATTGGGTGTGCCGCTATTGTCGGCGTTCCGTTCCCAATAGATGTTAAAGCTGCATACTCATCATGTGCAATTTCGGGATGCCCTACATATCCAAATAACCGGTAGTTAAACACACCATCTGATCCGTAGCATAGAGGTAAATACTGGAGCACTTTTTGTGTTTCTGAGGGTGGAAGTGCCCAAGAAATCCATCCGGTATATGATGATGAATTTTCCCAAGCCCCAAAAGCTTGTACCACGGGGTACATTAGTCCATTTAGGGAAGGATTCTGATTGAAATACATCTTGATATCCCGATATTTATCTGTTACTTTCTTACTTAACACACTTTGGATAAACACATTATCATTCTGCTCATTTAAACAAGTAGGATCGTTCCAATCAAGGTATGTGTGATCTACTGTATTTGGTTTTATTGGATATAAATCTGGCATAATAATTCTGGGGCTGACTGATTCGCGAAACAAGTATTGATGATCATAAAATATGTCCTGCCCAGGCACCGTCCTAAATTGATTATACTGGTAGTCATAAGTGGCTGTCATGGGCTTGACACAATTATTTGCAAGCATTTCCTGTATTTTACTAAATGAGTGAAATTGCGGCTGGAAAGGCTCATCCATTGTATAAACACCCTTTATCATGTCTTGATAAGTAATCGGACTTAGATCAGCGACGCGCGCATCCACGCCTGTATCGTATTCATCATAATTGTCCATTAGAACCCGATGCATCTTGTCTTCAATTTCTATATAATCCAAGTCGAGGGTATAGTGTCCAGCATAATGTAACCGTGGGTTAAAATTGACCAGTTTATAGCGGGAGGAGCCATCAGGCAGAAGCAAGCCTTTATTTATCAATTCCTGATAGCTAATCCTGATCTCTATATCCCTGAAAGGGTACGTAGGCAACCTTCCGCCAAACCTGTCATAATATTCGTCCAACGTAAGGGCTGTTACATTGCCTGTCTGTGAACCATTAGTATGGACTATCGGTTCAGGGATTCCCATATGTCCTGATACACTGCCGTCTGCATTATAAGTATATTGAAAGCCAACCGGGGCGAAAGATAGAAGAATTGTATTTCCTGGCAATTCGTCGGAGGATGGGATATAAAACCTTAAGTGAAACTTGATGTAGAGCGAATCTTGGGCTGGATCGGATGAGTATTTATTAAGGATGAACTCTTTACCAATTCTAATGTTTGCACCAGCCGTAGTCAGCCATCTCCAGCGTAAATCTGTATATGCCCATCCGGGTGACAGTATATTGGGATTCTGATTGGGCTCACATCTCCAGACATAACCATTGGAGGCTGGAGGAGTGACGAAAGTTTGGGCTGGAAAGCCAACTCTATTAATATCATTATCAGTTCCAGGCAGGTCTTCATTTCTGGAGCCATACCAGTGTTGACTATCTGTTATATCTTCATTCGATAGATTGTTTCCATCCTCGTATTCAGCTTCGAACTTATAATAGCTGCTTGTTGTAAGTCCCGTAGTGGCATACTTTTCATTTCCCGTAGAGTTGCTCCAGGATCTATCGGATATGATTACATCGATGCTATCGGCGTTAAGTGCTGAATATAATGAAGTTAGATCAGCAGAAGCATTGAAGGTCTCCATTATGGTTGAATTGTACCCTAATTGATGCATAGCATTGCTTAGTGCATTCAAATTGTTCATGAACCAAGGTTTTTCACTTAGATAAGAGTATGTACCCAGAGGAAATTCATCTGAATACTTGGCTGCGGCCAAACCTACCATAGTAAGCAAGGCCAAGATCAATAGTGCTTTTTTCATTGTTCCTCCTATTTTAGAACCATGATTTTCTTTGTATAAATGCTTGTGTTATTTTGCACAACCCGAAGAATGTACAAGCCGTTTGATATGTCTGGGATAGGCATAGAGAGGCTAGTTCCACTTTGGGCTGCTCCCGTATGATCAATGCTACACACTTTTTGGCCTCTCAGGTTATACAGCTCCAGACTTAACGGACCGGATGCCTTATGGCCTGATCCCAATAAATCGATCTTTAACTGATCTTTTGCTCGCAAGGGATTGGGATATACGTTAAGCTCCCAGCTTGGTTCAGCCTCTACTTGGTCTTCATTGGCCACCACTGTATCTGTTAGTGCCGCATTGCCAGAATAGATAAAAACCCTGCCCTCCGCCCATTGTGGAGCAGAGTAATACATAGGGGCAGAAACCGCAAGGTCACATAAGCCGTCACCATTAAAATCTCCTGCGGCTTTAGACCAGCCGTATTGTCGCGTTTCATAATCAAGAGGTGGATACAGATACAGGTCTCTTAATCCATCCATGTTCGGGCCTCCTACCCAGATGCCAACCTCACCCCGGTAATAATGGAGTTGATATGTGGATCCAATGATATCATCATAACCATCTCCGTTTAAGTCACCATAAATAAATGGGGGCCCCACATTACGTTCTGCATTGATCCACTGGTGGCCCTGAGAGTTGACTTCCAATTGGATATTGTGGGCTGGGCTTATGTTCTCTCCCCCAAACCATACTCTGCCTACATACGACTCAAAATCCATGAAACCATCATTATTGAGATCGCCTAATGGGCATGGTGACCTTAGGGTAATATCATTTGTATTGTCAGATATTACTAAACTATCAACCTCTGGGAAATTTGTGTTCCCATAATACAGCACTATCCTACTGTTCATGTTTGTTCCTCCTGGAATACCATACTGGAGGAGGTAATCATCCACGTCGTCACCATTTACATCCCCGAGTCCAATTGCCGATCTTGATACTGAATAATTGTTTGTCTCAACTAGAGTAAAAAATGGAGCATCGTTGCCCGTCCAGATTATTAACCTGGTTACATTTACAGCCCAAGGAGAAGTTTGTATCACCAAATCTGCACGACCATCTCCATTGATGTCGCCTAGAGGGTTAGCAACGATATAATCATTTACTTCATATGGAATGGTGATTGTTAAATCTGGTATACCCGTGGGATTGGCTGTTCCGTAATATACGGCTATAACGCAAGCCGGGTCTACAGGCAGGGTGATTACCATATCGTCAATCCCATCTCCATTGATGTCACCTCCAT
>JAQVGE010000141.1 GCA_028696935.1 Minisyncoccota bacterium
CTGGAGCGCCGTTTCCATCGCAGCCTTGCTCCGCCCGTAAGGCGTCAGCGGTCGCATAGGATCGTCCTCCGAGGATGCCGCTCCATCGATTTTGGGGCCCATTACCGCCTGGGAACTCATGGCGATAATGTGCCGCGGGCCGGCGGGAAGCGAAAGAGCCGCTTCCACGAGATTCACCGTGCCATCCCTGTTAGCCGCCAGGAAATCCGCTTCCTCCCTCGCCCGGGTAAGGCCGGCGGCATGGATGACCGCATCGCAGTTTTCAAGAACCGGCCCAAGACTTTGCCGCTCATCGAGGTTGCCATCGAAAAACCGAACCGGCTTCTCCGCGAGCCAGCGCAGATCGGAAGTCTTCCGAACCAGGCACTGAACCTCATGACCGTGGCTCAGCAATGAATCTACGATGTGGCTTCCGATAAAACCCGTACCCCCGGTTACGGCGATGCGCATGCGGTTCTCCTGTTTTCCCGTACTTCCCTTAGGCGATACTATACCAGGAACTTCGGGGCTTCAATTATTGGCTGATTTGCCCCCGGCCTGCTTTATCGATACCTTAGAACCCAGGCATGTAACCCTAAATGGAGGATTTCATATGGCAAACATTACGTTCAAAGGCAATCAGGTAACTACCGTTGGCAGCCTGCCCGCTGTGGGCTCGACTGCCCCCGAGTTCTCCCTCACCCGCGACGACCTTTCGGATACGGGCCTCGCCCAGTTCGCCGGCAAGGTCAAGATACTCAACATAGTACCCAGCCTGGATACCGGCGTCTGCGCCGCCAGCGCCCGGGCCTTCAACAAGGCGGCAGAGAGCCTCGGCACTGTGGTAGTGCTGACCATAAGCCGGGATCTGCCCTTCGCCCAGAAGCGCTTCTGCGAGGCCGAGGGCATCAAGGCCGTCGTTCCCCTCTCGGAGCTGCGAGACCGCGAGTTCGGTAAACGCTATGGCGTAGAGATGACAAGCGGCCCCCTGGCCGGCCTGCTCTCCAGGGCTGTTGTCGTGCTGGACAGGAACAACAAGGTCGTCTACACCCAGCAGGTCCCCGAAATAGCCCAGGAGCCCGATTACGCCGCAGCCCTGGCCGCAGCCAAGTCGGCTCATTAGGCTCCATCTTCCCGGGCTGGCGAGGAGGGGATTTTTTCGGCGGCTCAACGGTAAAACTAATCACTAAACGGTAGATAAAAAGGGTTGTCCGCATTTTCGGACAACCCTTTTTTCATTAATCCAGTAGCATAAAGACAGCTCTAGCGCTCCCAGCGCTCCAGGATTTTCAGGTATCTGCCTTTGACTTCCGACACCACATCTTCCCAGGTCCGGCATAGTGTGCTTTGAGCCGTCTCGGCGATTTTTTCATACTCTTCCTCGGCGCTGAGCGCCTGGACTATTCTCTGCGCAAAACCTTCTCTGTCGTTCTCGCTCAAATATCCGTTGATTCCGTCCTTTATTACCTCGGCTGCGGTCGCTCCCTTTATGAGCACCGAGGGAGTCTTGAAGGCGGCGGCTTCCCGTACAACCAAGGGAGCGTTGTCATAGAGCGAAGGAAAGAGAAAGACATCGCCCCGGGCGTAGATAGCCTGGAGGATCTTTCTGTCGAAGACGACATTGTGGAAAATGACCCTATCGGCGATGCCGAGATCCTCAGCCAGGCCTATCAGCTGGGTTTTTGCATACCCGTCGCCGACAAAGACCATGCGAAAATCGGGCAAAGACTGCATCACCAAGGGCAGGGACTCAAGGAGGAACTCGAGGTTTTTCTCCAGAATATGCTGACCTACGTAGAGACCTACCCGATGTCCCTCCGGTAGCTTCAGATAGTCGGCGCCTTGTTTACGATAGTCGCCGATATCCTTTACAGGAGTCATGTCTATACCGTTTTCCATTACTTCGTAGGGGCCTTTATACCCGTATTCCCGCAGGGTCCTGGCTACCGATTCCTGGGGAACCCATACATGGTTCACGCTGTAATAAAAATCGACTATCCGCTTGATCTGATCGTCAACGATGGACTTGATGGCGAATATTCGCTGAAAATCATCCCTGTACTTGGAATGGAAGGTGGCGATGATGGGAATTCCCTTGGCCTTAGCGACCCTTCGGGCGAAGATGCCGGCGGTAAAAGGGCTGTGGGCGTGGACAATATCGAAATCTCTGTTCTTGAGGATGTATTGGAGACGCAGATCCAGGTCGGGGAGACCAATCCGATAGGGAGGCCTGACGATCGTGGGCATGGATAAGAAGCGTATAACTTTAAAGGGCTCCTGGTCTTCATAGTTCGGGACATAGGGCGTAACGACATAGGTGGGACCCAGGGTTTTTTCGAGCCAATACGCGTAGTTTTTTACGGTTATGGTAACCCCGTCCATTATAGGGACGTACCCGTCGTTGAAGAGACCAGTCGTTATACTCATTATATGGACCATACCGATGGATGGGCGCAAAGTCAACTAAACCCGCGTAGAGGAGGGGACCCAGATGCGGCGGTCGGAATTCGATGCTCTATTCCGCAGTCACGTCGCAGCCGCGGCCGCCGCAGATGCGCAATAGTTTTTCGTAGCTCAGGGGAACCCCGGTGGCGTCGTTGCCCGCGGCGGGGTAGACGGTCTCCCAGGCTTTGAGGCTGTCGTCGACGTAGATTTCCATGCCCTCCAGGCCGAAGGGGCAGACGCCGCCGGGCCAGAAGCCGGTGAGTGCGAAGGTTTCCTCAGCCTTGGTCATGGACATCTTTTCGCCGCAGAGCCGCTTGATCTTGCCGGAGGAGACCTTTTTATCCCCGGCGCAGACTACCATGACCACGCGGCCGGAGGCCCCTTTAAAAAGTAGGCTCTTGGCTATCTGGCCCACTTCGACACCGATCTTGGCCGCCGCGGTCTCGGCGGTGGGGGTCGAGCCTTCCTCGAACTCCAGGGCCGAAAGGCCTTCGGCATGGAGAATTTTTTGTACTTTGTCGGGTATCATGGCTTCCAATAATGGCACAGCCAGGCGGCGGGGGTCAACGCAAGGCCTTCCCTGCCCCGGTGCAAGCTCCTCATTCCCAGCGAGTCAGGGCCCGGGCGATGACCTGGGAATCCCTGAGGATGACAGAATGGAATTCTCCCTGCCCACACCTTCTCCAGCAGGCTTTGAGCTGTTCTCCCCGTTTTGCTTCCGCGACGAAATCGACCTTGATTCTCCTGGCCGGTCCGGTGCCTCGCTCTTCGGGCGGGATAGCGTCGCAGAGCCAGTTGACGAAATAGGCGTTGTTCACGTGGCCGTTGTTGTCGATATGGCGGGGCGCCACATCGAGGCCGAAAGTCTGGGCCCAGCCCGCATCTTGAGGATTGCCTGGCAGTTCGGCAGGGAAGAGGCCGGGCTCGTTGAGGCCGGGGGAAAGATCGGCGTAGGGCAAAGGCCTGTCTACCCGCAAGCCTGGATCGAGTATCCGCTCAGGCCGAAGCGGACGGGCTATATTTAT
>JAQVGE010000142.1 GCA_028696935.1 Minisyncoccota bacterium
TATCAATGTAGAGTTGTTTTTTAGCGATGTTAAAGAATCAGATATTGATAAATTAACTACTGAAGCTAACAAAACCAAAATCAGATCGTTACTAGAAGGGTATACCGATTTTTCTGTTACCAAAACAAGCTCTGATCATAAAAGGAAGTATTGGGTAAATGGCGTAGACAAAGGTAATCCTATGGGGCTTGATCCTGCAATAAATGAATTTCTGCCTAAATTAGAGTATGTAAGTACTAAGATCAGATTAGACGATGTTTCTAAATATAAAGATAAAAATCCAATTGGATTAATGCTTTCTGGGGTATTAACTGCAATTATAGAGAATTCTCAAGAATATATTGATTTTAAAAAACAATTTAATAAATTGTTTGATGATTCCAATTCTGAAGTTCGAAAAGAACTAGATAAGCTTGGTGATAAAGTAGAAATATATTTGCAAAAACAATTTCCAGATGGTACGAAAGTGAAGTTTGAAGTTAATCCGCCTAACTTTGTAGATTTATTAAAAAGTTTTGACACAATTGTGGACGATGGGATAGAAACTAAGGCAGAAGCAAAAGGTGATGGAATGCAAAGAGCAATTATGTTATCTATTATTCAAGCTTTTGCAGATTATAGAAAAGAGCAAATGGGAGGTGGGACTTTTTTATTTATGATTGATGAAGCAGAACTACATCTCCACCCCTCGGCTCAGAGAGCTTTAAAAAGAGCTTTACTTGATATATGCACTACTGATCAAGTTTTAGTTAATACTCATTCTTCCGTTATTGTTGTTGATAACGACAACAGCCAAACAATATTTAGAGTAGAAAAAATTGGAGGAGTCACTAACATTCAAAAAGTCGAAGAGGAAGACAAGATTAATATTATATTTGATTTACTTGGAGGAAGCCCGTCAGATTTATTGTTGCCTAGGAATTTTTTAATAGTGGAGGGTAAAAGTGATTTTGAATTTATTAGAATTATTATAAAAAGATTTTATAAGGAATTATTTTCTGGTATAAAAATTCTTTTTGCTGGTGGCGACATCACACAACAGGAAGAATCTTTATCGGCGGTAGACAAATTATTTCGTCCTTTAGCTGGATCCGAAAATCCAATTTATAAAGATAAAACAATAATATTGATTGACAAGCCAAATCAATCGCAATTAAACAATTATCAATTATTTAAAGATAGCTATCCATATTTATTTAATGGTAGCAATTGTCAAGTTTTTGAATTAGCGACTGAATCTTTGGAAGAATACTTCCCGCATCCATACAACAAGAGTCAAGATGAAGTAAAGCAGATGCAATTGAACGGTGAAAAAGTTGAATATGCTAAAAAAGTAGCACTTAAAATATCCCAAGAAGATTTTGAAAACAATATGAGTATAATTTTTGAAGCGCTTAAAAAATGTAATGAAATATCATTTAATCAACATTAAATTAATCTCATGAACCAATACAACGAAGATAACTTAATAGAAAAAACTGCGATAAAGATTTTTGAATCTTTGGGATATAATTCAATTAATGCATTTAATGAAAATTATGATGACGATTTTTGCGTAGAAGAGAATTATATTTGTTTGGGAAGAGAAGATAAAAATCAGGTGGTTTTAATTCATAAATTAAAAGAAGCATTGCATAAAATTAATCCAGAGCTAGAAGAAAATGTTTTGGACTTAGTGATAAAAGAATTAACAAAAGATAGATCGGCAATGTCTTTGGTATTGGCGAATAAAGAGATTCATAATTTGATAAGAGATGGGGTTAATGTTAGTTATAACGACGAAAGTGGAATAAATAAAAATGAAAGAGTAAAGATTATAGATTATAAAAATTTATCAAATAATGATTTTTTCTTGGTTTCTCAATTTTGAGTGACTGGAGATATGTATAAAAGAAGGGCAGATTTAGTAGGGTTTATTAATGGTTTGCCGTTAATTTTTATTGAATTAAAAGCAATTCATAAAGATTTAAAAGATGCTTTTGAAAATAATATAAGAGATTATAAAAAAACAATACCTCAGATGTTTTGATATAATGCATGCATAATCATTAGCAATGGTATCGATAGTAAGATCGGGACCATTTCTAGCGAATATGAACATTTTAATGAATGAAAAAAAATAAATAATGAAGGAGAACAAGGAATTGTTAGTTTGGATACAATAATAAGAGGAATTTGTGAAAAAGAGAGATTTTTGGATATTTTTGAAAATTTTATTTTATTTGATGGGGATAAAAAAATTATTGCCAAAAATCATCAATATTTAGGGGTTAATAAATCTATCAAAAAACTAGAAGATATACGATTGGGTTATTCTGAAAAAGGTAAAATAGGAGTCTTTTGGCATACTCAAGGCAGTGGAAAAAGTTATTCTATGATTTTATTTTCGCAAAAGGTTATGAGAAGGTTAGTGGGCAATTATACATTTGTTGTAGTTACCGACAGAAAAGAATTGGACAAGCAAATTTATGATAATTTTGTTAATACAGAGTTAGCGTATGAACCAGAAGAACAAACACATGCTAAAAGTATAATACATTTAAGAAATCTTTTAACTGAGGATCATAGATTTGTTTTTACGTTAATACAAAAATTTCAATTAACTGATGGTGAAACCGAGTTTTCTAAATTGTCTGATAGATCGGACATTATTGTAATGACCGATGAAGCTCACAGAGATCAATATGATACATTGGCTTTTAATATGCGAAAAGCATTGCCAAATGCTAATTTTATAGGTTTTACTGGGACTCCTTTGATAGATAATGAAGAACAAAAAACAAAAGAAACTTTTGGTGATTATGTTAGTATATATAATTTTCAACAGTCAGTTGAAGATGGAGCTACAGTTCCTTTGTATTACGAAAATAGAATTCCTGAGCTTCAAATTAATGAAAAGGAATTTTCAGAAAAAATGGAAGAATTATTGGAAAATATAAGCATAGATGAGGATCAGGAGAAAAAATTAAATCGCGAATTTGAAAGGGAATACCATTTAATTACTAGAGATGATAGATTAAATAAAGTAGCTGAAGATTGTATACGTCATTTTAATGAACGAGGGAATGATGGTAAGGCTCTTTTTGTTGCTATTGACAGATTAACCGCGGTTAAAATGTATGATAAAATGAAGCAACAAAAAAATTGCCCTGATGTTGCGGTCGTTATTAGTTCTTCACAAAATGAAGATGATTATTTTAGCCAACATGGTTTAGATATACTCTATCATAGGCAAAGAATGAGTAGAGAAGATTTGGAACAAAAATTTAAAAATCCAAAAGACCCTCTGAAAATAGTAATTGTTTGCAATATGTGATTGACTGGATTTGACGTTCCTTGTTTGTCAACTTTATATCTAGATAAGCCGATGAAAAATCACACATTAATGCAAGCTATAGCAAGAGCTAATAGAGTTTATAAAGGAAAAACTAATGGTTTGATAGTTGATT
>JAQVGE010000143.1 GCA_028696935.1 Minisyncoccota bacterium
CGGGCCGTTGTAATCTCCCATCGACAGAACGCCGTATACATTGTGGGCTTTGAAATACTGCAGATTTTTCTGTAAGGAATTGAAATTGGGGAACGGCATTATATAAGGATGAAAACACGTCACATAATCCCATATCAACAATCGTGATGAAATCTTACTCCATTTGTCAAGGTCGCTTCGGAATTTGATATTTTCGGCATTGGCTCCGGTCTCCAGAGGCTGGGAAAAATCACATTCAATACTGCATAATCTCGGCACTACATTTTTCCTGGGCCTGAGAGTCTTGGGCGGTTTGCGTGTATATTGATAGGCTAGCGTCTCAACCAGCACATTGGGATATTCACGTTCAATGGCCTCACCGACTTTATTCACGAAATTAATGATTGATGCAGACGGCGAACCTTCACGCTCATCTAACGCTTTACACTTAGAGCATTCACATGCACTCGCCCCGTCAGGCTGACTGATACTTATGAATTGCGCCTCTGGATCATTTTTCAAAATATTTTTTACGCGATCGATAACTATCTTCAATACATCCGGATTACTTAGACAGAGCTCCTGGCCTTTTCGCCTCACTCCATCTTTCATCATGAAATATTCCGGATGAGTGTCATAATATTTAGCGGCAGGCACCAGTTGCTGAAAAGTATGAACCAGCCATTTATTTGCATAATAGATGTGTCCGCCGTGTTTGGCATCCAGCTTCATTGCGTGGCCATTCGCTCGCATTTTCACTGCAAAATCAGGATTCATTATAACGTCGTAATAAAAAGGCTCACGGATCGCAAAAGCAGGAACCTGAACATAATCCATAGCTGGAATTACAATGGTGGCTTTTGAGGGAATAATACTGAAATTGCTTGAATACCATCGGCATCCGAGATATTTTTCCAGCAGTTCATATACTCCATAAATCGTCCCGCGCTGCCGGGAACCTATTATCAGGATATAAGGAGTCTTTGTACAAAGCCTGAACCCGTCAGCCACCAGTTTTTTCATATCTGGCTGACCTCCGAGCAGCTGTGCTGTAAAACGAGTTTCGCCAAGAAGAATAGCCCTGGGAGGAAGAGGAGTTTCATCCGTGCGAATTTCAAGATCACAACCAGAAATCTGTTTTACATACTTCTGGAGTTCCTGGGCGGCATATATCTGGGCTTCCGAACTTTTTGCCGGACGTATTATAACGTAATCACTTGCGCCGTTTGAAGTCAATGTGATATTGTCAGCAAACGATGCGTACAACATGCTTAGCAGACAAAACGATATTATTCGCGGTGTCATTTTACAAAGACCTTCCTCTCAATATTATAGGCGTTTTATTCCAAAGGCTCAACAACGGGACTTTCCTGTCAATAACGAATCATGACGGATTTTATACCTTCGTCCTCGCATGGAACTTTTGATTCGGCAAATCCCTTTTTAACGCTTGAAATATGCGATGAATATGTCACAAGCACCCCTTCATCTGTAAAACAGATATCCGGATAGACGTATCGAAAATCCTTTTCATCAGAATCCACCCCATGCCTGTCAATCCAGCACGGTTGGCTCCAGCTTATCCCGCCATCAGAAGAAATGGAATACGCCAACGGATTTCGCGGAAAAAAACTGCCCGGTTCAAGCGGCTGGACATGATTGTAAATTACCATCAATTTTTCGTCGGGAGTTTTCTGCAACGCAAAAGATGAACACGGACTGACGAGAGTGGTTTCAACTGGCCTTGTCCAGTTCAAACCGCCATCAGAAGAATAACTGGCACACAGGCAGCCTGCACCGGTTCTTGCGAGCATGATTAGATTTTCGCCATCCAGCACTTCAACGGCGGGTTCGGCCATGCCGCGAATATCACCATCAAGTACGGCACGGCCTTCATAAGGCGAAAAATCCCATGTCTCCCCGCCATCATCACTAGAAAAACATCTTGACTCACACACATCACCTTCTGAATATGTTTCCGTATTCTGCAACCGTGGAAGATGTGCGACAGGCAATATCAATCGACCATTACTTAACTGGCGCAATCTTGCATTCATCACATAAAAAACATCATCAATATCTACCAGTTTTCTGGCAGGTTGCCATGTCTCACCATCATCGGAACTGGTTGAAAAAATCGGCATGCCGCCGCCATGCATCTTCGGCAGATTCCTGTGAATCACAGCAGCCAATCTTCCGTCATGAAGATACAAAAGGCTTATCCCACCATCAGACATCATTCCGGTAAGATTCCATTCAATATCCATCATTCCTTTAAATCGCCAGCTTCTGCCATTATCGTTGGAAAAATAAATCTCAGGTTTTAATTCCTCAATTTGTACTTCGCCAAAATCCGCCGGTGGCCTTCCCGAGGTAACTATCATCATAAGTTTACCATCACGACGTCGTATCACCCTCTGGCCGCTGAACCTTCTACCACGTTGATGTGGAATGACCAGGGTCGGCTCATAAATAAAGTCGGCGGAGGACATTGTCAACTGCTCTACTGCTTCTACGGAATTCATTGCATTACCAGATTTTGTTTTAAATTAATGAAATTGAGCATATGGGCAACAAACCGTGCGAACAACTTTCTGCCGTTCACACGGTTTGTTCGAGCTATCTGCCAATCAAACCTATTTTTTTCTTTTTGTTAAGACAGTGAACATGCTGCCAGACAAAAGCAGGGCTATTGTTGCCGGTTCAGGAATGATGTTTCCATTCATTACATCCTGAACTTCGGTCGATGACAAGGCACTGTTGTATACAACCACATCATCCATATAGCCGCTGAAATTTGCTGTTGCGCCTACATCTTTACCGATAGCAAAATTAGAGTTTCGTATCAGGCCACCACTTTGAGTGTCGCTGGCAACCACCAGACCATTCAGATAGATATTTCTTGAGCCTGTGGCATTATCATATGTTACGGCAACATGAAACCATGAACCGTCATCCAGGTCCACAACTGCTCCAGACATGGCCGCCCTCAAATCGGCGCCTCGCCAATAGTTCATGATGGTGTTAGTTCCTTCATAAACAAAACCATTCATCAACTTCGTGCCGGTATCACCCCATGAAACAAGGCCATATTTTACCCATGCGGTAGTAGTACCATTATATTTGTACCACAAGGCAATCGTATAGCTTTCATTTCCTGTTGGAACTCCAGTCGGAAAACTCGCACCCTGTCCCAGATAATCGCCATTGCCATCCAATGACAGAACCGTACCACGTGTAGCGTCTGTCGCATATGTTGCATCTCCATATGAGACAAGGTTATTACTATATCCTGAAGAATCCTTGCCTACATTGGCAGTGTCGTCAAAAGACCAGTATCCGACCAGATTACCCATTGTCGGCACTGCGCTTACAGCCAGCACCAGCACGCTGACCATCCAATAAATATGCTTTGTCCAACTTTTCATCTTTATCACCTTCCTTTCATAATCATATAATCATATT
>JAQVGE010000144.1 GCA_028696935.1 Minisyncoccota bacterium
AGAACGACACACCAAACTATGGGGAAAGTTTGGAAACTCTAATTTTAGAATGGATGACGCTGTTAAATTCCTGAGCGGAAATTCCGGAGTTGAAAAAGACGAAGTAGCAGTTGTTTTGTCTGAACTGAGAAAGGCCGGCTGGCTTAAAGTAGAGTTAGATCCTGATGATGCCAGAAAAAGGATTTACAAACTTAAAAGTAAGGAAAACATTATTAAAGGAGAACTATCCTTAAAAAAAGGAAAACTATCAAGATCAGACATTGAGGCAATACTCAAAAAAGCTGCGGATTTAATCAGGACCCGTGTGGACTATAAATTTATTTTAGTCCTCTTATTCCTCAAGCAAATCAGTGATAAATGGGAAATGGAATACCAAAGGGCCTATCAAGAAGCTATTGAAGATGGACTTTCGAAAGATGAAGCTGCTGAAGAAGCCAGTCAACCATCTTTTCACGATTTCGACCTGCCTGAAGAATATCACTGGGAAAAATTACGATCAGATGTAGAAAATCTTCCTGAAAACTTCAGTAATGCACTAAAAACCATTGCAGAACGTAATCCTCAGCTAAAAGATGTTATTGATACTTTTGATTTCGTTCAATTCACCAGCAGTAGAGAAAATGCTGAGATTTTAAGGCAGCTAGTGGAATTATTCAGTGAAAAGAAACTCCATCACGTGGACCCTGATATTCTTGGGGATTCTTACGAGTGGATTTTACGTTATTTCGCTCCATTAAAAGCTAAAGAAGGAGAAGTATACACGCCTCGTGAAGTCATCAAACTACTGGTGGAAATACTCGACCCACAGCCGGGGGAAAGTGTATATGATCCTGCATCAGCATCCAATGGTATGCTTATCGTATCCTACAACCATGTTAAAGAAAATTACGGTAAAGAACAGGCTGAAAAATTGTTCTTATACGGCCAAGAGGTCAACCAGAAGACCCTCGCCCTAGGGACCATGAACCTCTACATCCACGACATTAAAAATGCACAGACTGCCATGGGTGACACTCTACTCTACCCTAAATTTAGGGAGGGAGATGGAGTTAAAGAGTTCAACGTGGTAATCGCTAATCCCCCATGGAACCTAGATGGATTCCCAGAGGAAACACTAAAGAAGGGAGATTTCTGGAGAGAAAGATTCCCCTATGGTTTTGTAACTAAAAAATCCGCTGATTGGGCTTGGATTCAGCACATGTTAGCCTCAGCAGATGATAAAACCGGCCGAGTGGGGGTAATAATTGATAATGGAGCATTATTCCGTGGGGGTAAAGAGAAAAAGATCAGAACAGGCATAGTCAAAGATGACAGAATTGAATGTGTAATTTTGCTTCCAGAGAAACTCTTTTACAACACAGGCGCCCCTGGAGCAATTATTGTCCTCAACAAAGATAAACATGTAGAGAGAAAAGAAAAGGTTCTCTTTATAAATGCCAGCGAAGACTTTGAAAAACACCAAGAAGTACGAAAATTGAACATTCTTACTGAGGCAAATATATCTAAGAGTGTCAGAAGTTACCATGATTTCAAGGATGAAGATGGATTTAGCAGGGTTGTGTCATTGGATGAAATCAAAGAAAACGATTATAATTTAAATGTACCTCTCTACGCATTTCCACAGGAAGAAATTGAAGATATAGATGTTCCTCAAGAATGGAAGGACCTCAAAAAACTCGAAGAGGAACTTCTATCTATCGAAGAAAAAATAGAAAGTTACCTTGAGGAGGTGCTCTAATGGAATATCAAGAAACTTCTATTGGTAAAATACCTTCTGATTGGGAAGTCTTAAGCCTTGGCAATGTAGCATCATTTAAAAATGGAATTAATTTTAATAATGATCAAAAAGGAGAAAAAGGTTATCCTACAGTTGATGTCTTGAATATGTATGGAAATAATATCAATGTAGATCTTGAACAATTATATCGAGTGGATATATCTTTAAATAAAAAAGAGTATTTGTTAAAAAAAGGAGACGTTCTCTTCGTCAGATCTTCATTAAAAAAAGAAGGAAGTGGTTGGGCTAGTTTATTTAAAGGATCTGATGAGCCAGTTACTTTTTGTGGATTCATTATTAGGGCAAGAATTAATAAGGAAAATATAACACCGGAATTTTTGACATATTTTTTAAGAAGCGATACAGCACGAAATAAATTGATAAACAGCTCTGGAAAAGTAACAATTTCAAATATAACTCAAGATTCACTAAAAATATTAAAAATACCTGTTCCACCTATTTATGAACAGGAAAAAATAGCCGATATACTTTCCAGGACTGACCAAGCTATTCAAAAATCAAAGGAAATCATAGCCAAGAGTGAACGCATAAAGATTGGAATGATGCAAAAACTCTTAACTGAAGGTATGGGGCATGATGAGTTCAAAGAAGTTGATATATGGATTAAAAAATTTATGATACCAAAAGAATGGAATCTTCTGAAATTTAAAGACATATCCACTGTTAGGCAAGGTTTACAAATTGCAATTAATAAACGATTTAAAGAACCTGGTAAAAACAGGCATCAATATATCACTGTTCAATACTTGAATGACCCAGAAAATTTTCAATATTATGTCGAAAATCCTCCAAAATCCGTTATTTGTACAAAAAATGATATTTTAATGACTAGAACCGGGAACACAGGTATGGTAATTACAGATCAAGAAGGAGTATTTCATAATAATTTCTTCCTAGTTGATTTCAATCGAAAATTGGTCAACAAAGATTTTTTGAACCATTACCTCTCCTGGCATTTCATTAAAAAATATCTTAAAATTAAAGCAGGAACTACTACAATACCTGATTTAAACCATGAAGATTTTTATAGTGCAGAGTTTATTTGTCCTCCACTAAATGAACAAGAAAAAATTTCACAAATACTCAATGAAATTGATCAAAAAGTAAGAATAGAAAAAGTAAGGAAAAATAAACTCCAAAATATCAAAAAAGGCCTCATGAACGACCTTTTAACAGGCCACAAACGAGTGCAAGTAAATAATTAGGGGGTGAAATTATGTCCGGCTTTGATGAAGAAATGCTGGAAGACTATGTTATAGAAAAATTCCAGGAGAATGGATGGAAATATATACCAGCCAAAGAACTTGACAGGGAGGGTTATCAAGAACCCTTACTTGAACGGAACCTGACAAGGGCTATAAAAAGAATTAATTCAGGAAAAGACTTAAATGATGAGGAAATTATCCAAGCAGTCAAGGAATTAAAACTTCAATCCAGCAGCCCGGAAGGAATCAAACAAGTTCTTAATAAATTAAAAAATGGAATTACCATACGATCAAAAAGAGGAAGAGGGATAACAAACATTAAACTCTTCGATTACAGCAATCTAGATAATAATGAGTACATTGTCACCAGACAAGCAGTTTACCACAGAGTTGAAGAAATAAGGACAGATGTAATGCTTTATGTTAATGGC
>JAQVGE010000009.1 GCA_028696935.1 Minisyncoccota bacterium
TCTCTTGGTCCACCCAGTAACCTATTCGATTGGTGAATTTCTCCCAAAGGTCGGTATATTCCCAGACACTTTCTTTACATTCTTTATTAAATTTTGCGACACCATATTCCTCAATGGCTTTCTTTGAAGTAAGTCCTAACTTTTTTTCAACTTGAAGTTCAACTGGTAAACCATGAGTATCCCAACCACCCTTTCGTCGGACATGGTAGCCACACATCGTTTTATATCTTGGAATTGCATCCTTGAAAGCCCTGGCTTCCAAATGGTGGATTCCAGGCTTCCCATTTGCGGTCGGAGGGCCTTCATAGAAAACATACTCACCTTTTGGGGAGTCTTTTTCTAAACTTTTTTTGAAAATTTGATTTTGTTCCCAGAATTCTAAGACTTTTTCCTCTCTCAAAGCACTCTGGCTTTTTTCTTTATTTTCATCCATATGAAAGCCATTTTATCAGAAAATACTTGTTTTTGAAAGAAAAAAGAATATAATCAAATCAAATGACCCTTATTTTTATCCTAATATAAAAATCACCTCACATTACCTTCTACATATTCCCGCGAGGTGATTAATTCCCGCCTGCAGTTTCCAATACTGCAGGCTTTTTATTTCTACATCTTCCTTGGAATTTCTATTCCCAAAAGCCAAAGACCGTTTTTCATAGTCTGAGTAAATGCTTTTATTAGGTCTAAGTGATAAGACATATTTTTATTTTCTTCAATAAGAATCTGAGTATTCCCATAAAATGAATTGAATGCACTTGAAATTTTTGTAAGGTAGAGAGATATATAATGAGGAGCAAATTCTTTATAAGAATACTCTACAATTTCAGAAAACTGATAAAGCAATTTTTCCAAATCTGTAATCTCTTTTGGAATTTCTTTCTTATCACTTAAATCAAAGTCCTTTGATTTTTCCAAAATTGAATTTGCTCGAACAACGGTATATTGCAAATAAGGACCTGAGTCTCCATCAAAAGAAATAGACTTTTCAAAATCATAAACAATGTCAGAACCAAGTGATGATTTAAGAATTGAATACTTCAAAGCAGAAACTCCAACTTTTTTTGCAATATCTTTTCTCTCCTCTTCACTCATTTCTCTTTCTTTCATCTTTTCTAAGACAACATTTATTGAATCATTAAGTAAAGACTCTCCTGTTATTACATTCCCTTTTCTGGAAGACATTTTTCCGTCAGCAAAACGCATCATTCCATGAGCTATGTGCTTCATCTTCTTTTCTAACAGAGGATGCATAACAGAAATAGCTTTGCTTACAACCTTCATGTATTCTGCTTGTTCAATTGCGGTAGTTACAATAGAAATATCTAAATCCTTTTCTTTTTCAAATTTAGTTAAAGTAAGACCAATCTCTTTTGTTTCATAAGTCGGAAGTCCTTGTGAATTTATAAAAACCCGAGTATGAAGTTTAGAGTCATAATTTTCACCATGAAAAACAATCGCATCTGATTCTTCTGATTTATCAAATATTTTGCCAACATTTTCTCGTACAACACTTTCTCCAATCTTGGCCATTTCACTTTCAAAAAAATAGTAATCAAACTTTGTTCCAAGTAAATCATAAATTTCTTCAAAAGCTTCTAGGGTTATTTCTCTACCCCACTGATAGATTTCATTTATTTTTTCATCAGACTTGTCGTAAACTTTTTTATTTATTTCATCTATTTCTTTCTTAATCTCTTCATTTTCATCATACAAATTACTTCCTTTTGAGTAACATTCACCTATATATCTAGCTTTTAAAGATGTTGATTCAGATTCATCTGGTAAACCAAACTTTAAAAGTCCATATATTGCCTTAGCTATATGAGGACCCACGTCTCCTTGATAATTTGCCCGGATTGTTTTTGCTCCAGAAAATTCTACAATTCTCGAAATAGATTCTCCAATTGCATTACTCATCAAGTGACCAATATGAAAAGGTTTAAATGGGTTTGGTTGAGTGTATTCCACCATTACTTTTTTGCTAGACAATAGTTCATTTTTACCCCAATCTTCTCCTTTCTTTAAAATTTCTTCAATACTTTCAGTAAAAAATTCACGAGATAAATAGAAATTTATAAAACCAGGTCCAGCAACTTCAACTTTTTCAATTTCTTTTGGTAAATTTTTCTCTAATTCCTGTTTAATTTTTTCAGCCAAACCCCCGGGGTTTGATTTTAATTGCTTGGCATACACCATCGCCACATTTGTTGAATAATCCCCATTTTTAAAATCCTCTGGATGTTCAATATTAAAATTAATATCTTCTGTAATTCCAAGATTTTTTAATACTTCTTTAATTAAATTTTCTATTTGTTTTTTCATATATTAATAAATCTGAAAAATTAAAATAGTCTTTGAGAAATGTCTTGCGTAGTGCGACGGCGCGAGCAGAGCAAATTTTCAGTAGAAAATTATGCGTACATTTCGAGAAGAGTTATTTTAATTTTAAATACACTTTCATTATTTTTTCCCCGTTGACCCGAATGCTCCTTCTCCCCTAGAAGATTCATTCAAACTATCAGTCTCTTCAAGTTCTGCGATAACTACTGGATAAATTATCAACTGACTAACTTTATCCCCCTCTTCTACAGTATATGGTTCAGAGCTTAGATTTACAAGGTGAGTATTATATTCACCCCGATACCCAGCATCAAAAACTCCACCCATCGTATGCAACCCAGCTTTTGAAATACTACTTTTATCTTTTATGATAGCAGCATATCCTTCAGGAAATTCCATCGCAAAACCATGATAAAAAAAGTGATGTCCTCCTGATTCTATTGTAAAAGTTTCCATTGAAAACAAATCCATCCCCACATCTCCCGGATGAGCATAGCTTGGTATTTTTGCTTTATCTTTTAATTTTTTGATTTTTATTTTCATAAATTACTGCATTCCATCCTTTCCTTCCTTGATATGAATTAAAGCAAAAATTAAATAATTAGTAATATCAAACAACGAATCTAATATTTTCGGATTTAATTGAGAAGCTTTTCTTCCATCTTTTTTTATAAAATTTTCCATCTTAATAATTCTATCTGTTTTAACTAGTGCTTCATCAATAATGGCAGAAACTCTCATTTTCTTCCAAGATTCTCCATAATCATGATTTTTCTTTATCATCATTTTTTTAACTTCTGAAATTATTTTTTTTATTTTGAGAGAATTTATAACCTTTACATCTTTCTTTTCCTCTAATCTCCAAATTCTAAAGAGAACATAATTTATTGTATGAGTAACTGTTTCTTCTATTGACTCATTGATCAAACGAGCTTTTTTCTCTTGAATAGAACGAATCCTGGAAAGCTTAGTTAGTATTCTGTCAGTGATGGAAGATGGTCGATAACGACAAACACTTGAGCCGTACTCTTTCTTTTTTGAATCAATAATATCTAAACATTCTTTTGTTATCTCATCAAACCAAATATTTGTATCTTTGTATTGTTTATCTTTTTTATTCTTTATCATAAAAATTTACCCCTTCTTTATAAGAATTAATTAAAACTTGTGAAGGATAAAAAATGGGTGTAGGTAAATCATCAAGAGGATACCAACCCCATTCTCCTATTTTTTCATTCTCGTCATTTGTTATTTCACCAGAGCTCCAGTCTGCAATAAAATTCAAAAGAACATCTTGTCTGTTTTCGTGCTTAACTATATTTACAACACTCAAAAATTTTATATTTTTAATTTCTATTCCAGCTTCTTCTTTTGTCTCGCGTTTTGCACATTCAAAAAAAGATTCTCCAAATTCCAAATGCCCACCTGTAAAAGAATATTCTCCTTCACCATGAGATCCCTTTCTTTTCCCCATCAAAATTTTTCCATCTTTAAAAACCATTACCCCCACACAAGCTTTTATTTTACTTCGATCCTCTTTCATTCTATTTTCTCAAAATCTTATCTATCTTTCTAGCAATATTTATCATATCATTCTCCTTCTTCCCCCTAGTTGTCTCAGCACAAGTTCCAAGTCTAACACCAGAAGGATCCATAACTTTTCTCGTATCTCCAGGAATAGCATTCATGTTGACTATTATTCCGGCTTTCTCTAATCTATCACTCGCTTCTTTCCCAGAGATCCCCTTTCCTTCCATCCAGGTATCCATCAAGATTAAATGTGAATCTGTCCCTCCTGAAATAATATGCCAACCTAATTTTTGTAATTCTTTAGCAAGAGTTTTCGCATTCTTTACGACTTGTTTAGCATATTTTTTAAATTCTGGTTTCATCGCTTCAGCGAGTGCTACAGCGGCTGCCGCAATACTGTTTTCATGAGGACCACCATAAAGTCCCGGGATTATCATTTTGTCTAATTTTTTATCAAATTCTCTTTCATCTTTTTTAACAAACAAAAACGCATGCCTTGGACCCCGAAGAGATTTATGAGTCGTGGTCATTACTGAATCCGCATAAGCAAATGGAGAAGGATATGCCCCTCCTGCAATTAAACCAGCAAAGTGTGAGATATCAACGTGAAGTAAAGCTCCACAAGTATCAGCTATTTCTCTAAACTTTTTAAAATCAACAATACGAGGATAAGCCGTAAAGCCACATACAATAATATTTGGTTTTTCTTTTTTAGCTATTTTTTTAAGAGCCTCATAATCAATAACTTCTGTTTTAGGATTAACTTCAAATTGAATTGGTTGCCAGATTTTTCCGGTCATTGAAAGAGGGTGCCCATGGGTAAGATGTCCACCAGACGAGAGTTTCATACCCATAATTTTCCCTCCAACTGGAACAAGGGCAGAATAAAGAGCAAAGTTTGCAGGAGAGCCAGAAAGTGGTTGGACATTCACATGCCATTTATCAGCTTTTAATTTAAAAAGTTTTAAAGCTCTTTCTATTGCTAAATTCTCAACCTTATCAACTATCTCGTTTCCACCATAATACCTCCTACCTGGATAGCCTTCTGCGTACTTATTAGTTAACTTAGAACCAAGAGCTTTCAAAACATCGTCCGAGACAATATTTTCTGACGCAATTAGATTGATAACATTTTTTTGTCTTTTCTCTTCGGCCTTTATAAGATTCTCTACTTGTTTATCTTTCATAAGATTTTAATTAGTTTGATTAAATAATGTCTCAATTTTAACACGTTTACTTAAAATAATAAAAGGTTAGATTTTGTGTCTTTTTGTAGAAAATTTACTTTAGGGTTATAATATTTACATGAAAGCATATTTAAATATTGTTGAAAAAATATTAAAGGAAGGTAAAAAAGTAGACACTAGAACTGGTATCAAAGCTTATACTATCGCTGGAGCTATCTTTGAACACGATATGCAAGAGGGTTTCCCTCTCTTAACAACAAAAAAGGTTCCTTTCCGTTTGATTGCTTCTGAATTAGAATTTTTTATTAAGGGAATTACTGATAAAAAATGGCTCCAAGATAAAAATAATCATATTTGGGATGAGTGGGCTAAACCACAACTAGCTCCTTATGGTCACGACGAAGAATCTAAAAAGAAAATGCTAGATGAAAGAGATTTAGGTCCTATCTATGGATTCCAGTGGCGTCATTTCAACGCACCCTATAAAAAGTTTGATTCAAATCATGAAGGACAAGGAATAGACCAGCTTAAAAAAATAGTAGAGACATTAAAAACAAATCCAAGAGACAGAAGAGTGATTGTCAGCGCCTGGAATCCTCAACAATTCGATGAAATGGCTCTCCCCCCATGTCATTATGCCTTTCAAGTAACAGTCATTGATGGAAAATTAAATTTACTTTGGAACCAAAGATCTGTTGACACTATGCTTGGTCTTCCCTTTAACATTGCAAGTTATGCCCTGCTTCTTCATTTACTCGCTAAAGAATCAGGACTTAAAGAAGGCAAACTTGTTGGTTTCTTAGCAGATGTTCATATTTATGAAAATCACATAGAAGGAGCCAGGGAACAATTAGAGAGAGACCCTGATAAATATCCTCTCTCTCAAATAGAAACTAATAATTGGAAATCTATTTTTGATTGGAATTATGAAGATACAGAAATAAAAAATTACCAGAGCTATGATCGGATTAAATTTGATATTGCTGTATGATTCTTTCAATAATTTCAGCTATTGCTAATAACAATGAAATCGGAAGAAGAAATGAGCTTCTGTGGAATTTGCCGATAGATATGAAACATTTCAAAGAAACTACTTCTGGTCACCCCGTCATAATGGGCCAAAAAACATTTGAATCTATTGGGCGACCCTTACCTAATCGTCGAAATATAATTCTGACTAAAGATTCTAATTTTATATCTGAAGGAGTAGAAATTGTTTACTCGTTAGAAGAGTTGAATCAGCTACTAGAAAAAACAACAAATGAAAACGAGGAAGTTTTTGTGATTGGAGGAGGTCAAATATATAAATTATTTATAGACAAAGCCGACAGATTATATATTACTCATGTAAATGCTGATTTTCCTGATGCTGATACCTTTTTCCCAGAGATAGAAAGGGATAAATGGAAAATTATTCATGAAGACAAGCATGAAAAGGACAAAAAAAATATTTATGATTGCAATTTTGTAGTCTACCAAAAAATAAAGCACTCCTAGGAGTGCTTTATTTTTTCTAATATCTCATCCACTTGTCTATACAAATCTTCTAAACTTGAGTTGTTATCGATAGAAAACTTGGCTTTCTTCATGACCACTGGAACTAAACTATCTGCTTCTGATTCATGATCTTTGAGAAATTCTTCGTAGGTCTTGTTATCATCCCCTGGATTTTCATTTCTTTTAACCATTCGGTCATATCTTAATTTAGAATCAGCCTCTATTTTGATTAAAAAGAAATTTGGTAATTCTTCAAGATAAGAAATGTCAGTTGGTCTTCTCACTCCATCAATCACCACAAATTCACTTTCAAGATTTTTTGAATCCTCCGCAATAATTTTAGCCAATAAGTCTTCGCCAAAACCAGCCCTTAAAATGGTTGAGAGTTTCTGCATATTCTCTCGACTAACAGGAACGCTAATTCGATTCAAAACATCACGCAAAGGAGTCGAAAACTTACAATCTTTCGCCTGATATTTCTCTATTAAATATTTTTTTGTAACTTCTTTTCCAACAGCAATTGGACCCGTTAAACCTAAGATAATTTTATTCATATTTAGTTTGTTTTATGTTTATAAAATCTAGTTTTAACTCCTGCTAATTTAAGCATTCTTTTTGAAGCTCTCACGATTGGAGTATCAGCATATTTATCACTCTCGTAAATAACTTCTTTTATACCATTTTGAATGATGGTTTTAGTGCACTCATTACAAGGAAAGAGGGTGCAGTATATTTTACAATTAGCAGTAGAATTATTGGCATTATAAATAGAGTTTTCTTCAGCATGACAAACATAAGCATATTTAGTATTTTCAAAGTCCCCTTCTCGGTCCCACGGTAAATCATCTTTTTTAATTCCTCTTGGCCAACCATTATAACCAACACCAACGACAACATTGTCATTATTAACAACGACTGCTCCAGCTTGAGTTGAAGGGTCAAGAGACCGATCAGCAATTACATGAGCAATTTTCATAAAACACTCATCCCATGAAATTCTATCTTGCCTAGCCATTGTTCCTATTTTTTTTGTTTTAGTTTGTTTTTTCATATATTTATAATATCGGATTAATCTAATAACTACAACCCAAGCGGAGCTTGTTCAAGTATAACTACAATAGTTTTAATCAGACCTTTTGAGTAAACCCTCATACTCAAAAAATCACCAATTTTTTTATTTCTTATAACATAAGATAAAACTCGATCGGAGTCTATTTTCTGACCATCGACTTCGAGAATAATATCACCTTCTTGTAATCCAGCTTTTTCCGCTGGAGAACCAGATAAAATAGCTAGATCATCCTCCGTCTGACCTTTTTGGATAAACACCCCATAATCGTATGGTAAATCATATATAGTTTTTACGTTTGGCGTTATAAAAACATATCTGATTCCAATATATGGCCTTATGATTCGACCTGTTTTTCTCACAGATTCAATAACATCTTTAACACTATTTATTGGTAAAGAAAATCCAATGCTCGACGAATTCTCAACAACTGCTACATTAATACCAACAACTTCTCCATAGATATTAAGAAGTGGCCCTCCAGAATTACCTTTATTAATTGCCGCGTCAGTTTGAATGACTTTATCTAAGTATTCTTTCTGACCAAAATTATCACCTGCTGTTAAAGACCGAGATAATCCAGAAATAACTCCCGCTGAAACAGTGTTCTTAAATTCACCTAAAGCATTTCCAATAGCAATAACTGTTTCTCCTACTTCAAGCAAATCAGAATCTGCTAGAGTTAAATATGGTAAATTATTATCTTCTATCTTAATCAGGGCAATATCTAAGACAGGGTCACGATCTAAAACTTTTGCTTTATATTCTCTACCATCGTTTAATAAAACATTAAAAATTACATCATCCTGATAAACAACATGTCGATTGGTAACAATTAAGCCATCAGGTGATATAAGAAAACCTGAACCACTTCCAATTTGTTTTCCTCCGTCTGTTTTTGTAATTATTATTGAGATAACAGCTGGTTTGGCTTTTTTGACCGCACTAACTACTGTCGGAGCCTCCTCCTCTTTTGTTTTTTCTTCAGGAACAATCTGATTAGCAACTAAAGACTCTGCTTCTACAATTTTTTCCTCCTCCTTTTCTTCAATAAAAGGAATAGAAACCGAAGAAAAATCTTTCTGACTTGCTCTATATTCTTTAACTAAAAAATTTAAGATATCTACCCTATTGGTCCAAGCAAATAAAAAGACTGCCCCTGAAAATATAATCATAGTTACTAAGCTAATTAAAGTAGCTTGAACAATGTTGTTATAAAAATTTTTCTTTATTTTTGAATTAATATTTTTTATTTGCTCCATAATCTTAACTAGTTACAAAAAACCCAAAAACCATAGCCACAAAATTAAGAATGGTATGAGAAATTGAAACTAAAATTAAATTTGGGTATTTATAATAAATCCAAGCAAAACCAATTCCTGCAATAAAAGTTAGAGGTAAAACAAAAGTTGCATTGCTATAAATAACATGAATTAAAGCAAAAACCATAGCATTTAAGACAATAATAAAAAACGGGTTTGTAAAAGCTTGTCTGAGTAGTTTCATTAAAATTCCACGAAAAATTACTTCTTGCAATACACTAATAGGAATAAAAAGTAAAAGGAACTTGGCATTCCTCCACCAATTTAAAAACGGACTATGAGGAACAATAGCTGAAAGCCAAAAAAGAAAACCGACACCAGCCATAGTAAAAAGAGCATAAACAGAAAAATCCTTCATAAAACCCTTAAAAATTCCTAAGTCAAGCCATGACCACCTAGCATGCCTAACTATTCCATACATCAACAGAGTAATTCCAAGAAGCATAACAATCCGCAAATCACTCGGAATCACTTTAAAATATAGAAGGAGTGTCGGAATAACAAAAAGATATAATATTTGAACCCAAACTAATTCCTTTTCCTTAGATAAATTAAACATTTCTCTATTATACCTTGGAGTTAATTTTTATAAAAGTTAGCTAATTTATAAAACGAAATCTTATTAAGATAATACTAATCTTTATTTTTTATTATATCTTGGATGTTCTTCTGAAATATCGAGGATAAAGTTTGCATAACGAGACATTGCAAACAAAACACTGGAAAGTCTATTCAAGTACGAAAGTGTTACGAGACCTATTTTTTTACTACCCTCTTCCTCTCCAACTGAAATTATTCTTCTCTCAACTCTGCGAGCGAGAGTTCTTCCATAATCAAGCTTTGCACTCAACAGGCTCCCTCCAGAAACAGTAAAAGATTTAATTGGAGGCAAAATATCACCAATTGTATTTATTATTTTTTCTATTCTATTTAAACTTTTCTTTAAAACAGTTAGCTCTGACCCGGCCAACTCTGCTTGAATAATAAATAAAACTTGCTGAATTTCATCTACTAAAAGAGAATAGGAAATATTTTTATTCCCTATTTTTATTTTCAACTGTTCTTTCTCTGCATAAACCTTAACAATTCCTAAATAAGCATTCAATTCATCAACTGCTCCAAGAGCTTCAATAATTAAAGCGCTTTTAGAAACTCGTCCTTGTTTGCAATTAAATAAGGTTGTCGTTCCCTTATCACCAAAACCTGTATATAAAATATTTTTTTCTCTCTTTAGGTGATTTTTTGATTTCATTTTTGTATTATAACAATCTTTTAACAATATTTATAAATATTGACTTATTCAACATAAAATGTTATAATATAATAGAGTTTACAAACCTTAAAAATTAAATATGAACAAAATCGAATTTTTAAAAGACGGAAATGGTAACATAAAAGGTGTCATTTTTTATGGACTGAAAGCTGAAATAGTTTCAAACATACGAGTATTCATAATGAATGCAATTGATGCCCTTAAGAAAGATTTTTATCCAACATTTGTTTGGGTAACAGACCAGAAAGAAAAGCTCTATGGTATAACTAATGTTAAAAGAGCTGACATTGCCGTCAAATTCATTGAAAGTTGTCTCCCCGTCTACACAGGGACACACTATCTTTAAAACACAAAACCGGCCATTTGGTCGGTTTTTATTTATAATAAGATCCTATTGCTTCTGTAATATTTTTATAACCATCTTTTTCCAACAAATCAACCAGACCCTTATTTACTTGGCCTATAATTTGTGGCCCTTCATAAATCATTCCTGTAATCATTTGAACTAAGCTCGCTCCCCTTCTTATCTTTTCATAAGCATCATCTGCACTAAAAATTCCACCACAACCAATAATCACAAATCGATCTTTATATTTTTTATAAACCTCACTAATTAATTCATTTGAAAGATTTTTTGTTGGTTTGCCACTAAAATTTCCTTTTCCGGCTTTTTTAATCTCTTCTTTATCGAAATTAGGATTATCTCTATTTTTTACTAAGTTCGAAAAAATTAAGCCGGAAACATAACTATGTTTTGAGGCAACTTCTGCAAGAGTTAGTGTATCCTTAACACTTTTCTCTAAATACATTTTTATAAAAAGGGGCTTATTAATCTCTACTTTAGACAATTTATTTAAAAGCATATCAAGACCCAAAGGAGAATCGAAGGTGTCAGAAAGATGATTAAGATTTATAAGGTTTGGGCAACTTATATTTAATTCAAAATAATCAAAATAATTATTCTCGAGAACTTTTTGAAAAGAAGAAACGATATCATTAATCATTTCATTTGTACTATTGTAAATTTGATTAGTTGAACCAATACTTATTCCAAGAGGAATACTTTTTTCTCTACCTTTTATTTTTTCAAGGACTACTTCAACTCCCCGACTCTTAAAGCCCTTATTAACCAGAAGTGATTTTGATTTTGGTAATCTACCCAACATCGGCCTTGGATTCCCTTCATATGGCAAATAAGTCACTGTTCCAATGGTATGATAACCAAAACCAACTGAGGGTAGGATTTCAATTAAATCGGCATCATAATCAAAACCAGCAGCTAAACCAACTGGATTTCTAAAATCAATTCCAAGCACCTGACTATTTAAACTTGGACCCTGGTAAGATAATATTTTATTTATCAACCATTTTTTAATCTTAATTCCACCAAGAAAACGACCCATTCTTAAAAATAAAGAA
The DNA here is from genome assembly GCA_028696935.1 of Minisyncoccota bacterium. The sequence goes on from JAQVGE010000009.1 coordinate 11,638, forward strand.
TGGACGTCGTCTGCTTTGAATAAAAATAAAATCGGTTTTAAAATATTTCGATATAGCACACCAATCATATATATACTATATCTTTATTTTAAAATAAAAACTAGACTTGATTTATTGACTAAGTAATTGTTCAAAAACATTTGGTTGAAAACCAACAACAATTTGTCCTTCAATATCAATAACAGGCACACCCATTTGTCCACTTTTACGAACCATCTCTTCTGCTCGAGCTCTATCTAACCCAACGTTAACATCTTCAAAATTAACATCATTTTCTTTGAAAAAATTCTTAGCCATAACACAATATGGGCAACTTGTAGTTCCATAGACGATAACTTTTTTATTTTTTGGATTCATCCCGTTAGAAGCAGGAAATGTTTACATTTCCGTTACTTAATTAATTTAATAAACTCGACAATAATAAAACTTTAATCTTACTTCCCGTCTTGACCATAAAAGCTTCTAACGGGATTCATATAATTTTAATTAATCTTAATAATAATTATTTATATCGACAAATAAAACTTTTTAAATCTTTTGCTATATTACTTTTTGAAAGAGAATAACAAATTCTTTTGCCTTCTCGATCAGAATCAAGCAAACCTTCTTTTGTTAAAGATTGTAAGTGATGAGAAGTAATCGCAATACTCAAACCTAAATAATTTGCAATATCTGAAACACAAACCTTTTTGTTATTAAAAATAAGACAAAGTATCTTTAACCTATTTGAATCACCAGCTGTTCTAAGTTTTTTAGCTAATAATTCTAATTTCTGTTTTTCTTGTTTTATCGACATAAATAATACATTCAAACCTACATTTGAATGATATACTATATAAAAAAAATGTCAAGAAAAAACACCCAAGTTAGGGTGTTTTTTCTTTAGCTATTATTATCGATGTAATCCTAATCTTTGACCTTGGCCTTGATTCTGGCCCTTGCCTAGACCACGTCTTTGCCCATCAAGAGGTCTGTCACCACCACTTGTTCTTAATCCTAATTCTTTACGAATAGTATTCGCCTCTTTAATTTTCCCTTCTTGAGCCAATAGCCATGCCTCTCTGAATTTAGAAAAATTGTCTTGATTTATAACCTCATCAACTCTTCCATTTGGAGATCTCTCAGAAACTAAATCTCTCCACTTCTCGTAATTTCCTTCTTCCATAACTTTGGTCATTTCTTCACTAAGCTCCTGATTGCAATTGGAACCTTTTTGAGAAAAATCACCTTGATAAGCAAAAACAATTGAACTAATACCGAGACCTAAGACCAAAGCCATTAAACCACTCATCATTAATTTATTTTTCATATTTATTTTATCTCTTAAAATGAGATTTTTTATTATTAATTAAGCTAATAAATGTAGATAATCATTTTCTCTACACTTATTATTACGCAAGAGTTTAATAATTTATCTCATTTTGTAATCTAACCTAAAATCTCTATTTCCGTTTAGTGAATTCATTCTACCAACATTGTTAAACCATGGTCTAATTTCTTCGGCAATAAAAACATACCCCCCTTCTTTTCTCCCAATTATCTTTATTTCTTGACCATTTTCCAAAACAATTTTAGGACTTATAAAAACATCATCCTTGTTTATTTTAATATTCCAAACTATATTATTTTTATCTTTTATTTCTAGTTTATCATCTTCAGCAAAAATAATTTCTCCGGACAAAAATCCCTGTTCTGGTTGCATCCACATAATTTCTCGGTCAAAAATAAAATTACGATAAATAGGAACATTCCTGTGTATAGATTGTTCAATTTTATCCTCTATTCGAAGATAATAAATCAGTGAACCTAAAATAACTGTTATTAATAAATAGAAGCCAACAATTAACATAGCTCTATACCTATAACCTAAATAGGTCTTTTTGTAATAAAATTCTCCCAGAAAAACAAAGAAACCCAAGCAAATAAACCAAAAATAAGGTAATGTTTGTAAAATAAAAGAAAAACCGAATCTTCTATACAGACTCCAATCATTATTTACTAAAAAAGAGATTGTTATTGCAAAAGAAATCGACCCGATCACAATCGACAAAACAACTAAAAACCAAAATAATAATTTTCTTAAATAAAAAAACTTCTTAGAAATTGGTCGGATGCCTTTTTCTTTTATTTTTTCTAAAGCTATTTGACTTATATTTTTATTCTCCATTTTATTTTTCATTAATTAATTTTTCATACTCGACCTTAAATAGTTTCTTACCCCTGGCTATTAAATTCCCAATTGTACTTACTGGCTTCTTTAAAATATCAGCAATTTCAAGATATTCCTTTTCTTCTAAAAACCGAAGAATTAAAACCTCTCGGTATTTTTCACTCAAGAGGCTCAGAGCTTTTTCAATCTTTTTCTTTTCGTAAGAGATATCTATTTCCTTTTCTATGTCGAAAAGATCTTTCAAACCCTCCAAATCTTTATCCTCCAAATAAACAGTTGGACGAACAACCCTTTTTCTTATTTCGCTAACAGTTTGATTATGAGCTATTCGATAAATCCAAGAAGAAAATTTAAGACTGGGGTCAAAATCATTTAAATTATAATAAGTCTTTATCAAGACTTCTTGAAGAACATCTTCTGTGTCTTCGCGAGAGAATTTAGATATTCTTTGTATGTATCTTAAAAGTTTTTCTTCATATCTTTTAGATAAACAAAAAAACCAATCAGCATCAATCAGTGCCTCCTTAACTAAATCAATATCTGATTTATTACCACAATCTTTATGATTAATCATCTAATATAGTACGCAAAACGAGTTAATTTTATCTCATTTTTATATATTCAGTCTAACATCTTTATTAAATAAAAGAAGCCTTGCTTAAAAATAAACAAGGCTTCAAACCCAACTAGACTAAACCGAACCTCAATCAAACACTAAGTCAACTAAAAAATGAAAAACAAATTTTACTTCAATTTAACTGAAACAAATGGGTAGTCTAAGTCAAGCGCTTACTTCCGTTCTTTAAAAAAACTATTATTTTCTTCCAAAAAATAACAATTAGAACAATTACAACAAAACCTCCTATCAAAGAAATTCGTCCCAAAATAGTATTAACTGCCTGCCAACTTGATCTAAAAATATGTCCAATTAAACTGTAGAAAAAGACTTGGGCTAATGTTCCCAAAGACTCATGGATAAGATATTTTCGATAAGACACTTTCCCTAAACCAGCTAAGAGATTTATCACTGAAGTAGAGATGGCATCAAAACGACTTATAAAAATGATAAACCCTGGTTGCCTGCGAAATTTATCTTCTATTAAATTAAATGTTCTTGATTCTA
>JAQVGE010000145.1 GCA_028696935.1 Minisyncoccota bacterium
AGGTGGTTCTGATAGACGTGTTCTGGCTTGTCTCCGTTCGTTCCACCCAGGTTTAGCCAGCGATAAGCGCCTTCGGATTCTCCACCCATCCTCGTGTAGACAGCATGTTTGATCAACTTTTCATCAAAGGAGTTAAAGTGGTAGCTTACCAAACCCTGCGTTTCTCGTCTTAGCAAGTTTCTTCCCGCTCTCTCTTAATTATCTGAAGTGTTTGTGCCTTTTATTTCCGGGAACAAGCTCTTCAATCGATGGAAACCCAAACCAGCCGGTAAACCAACCAAACAAAGATCCGGTCAATACCCGCAAAAAAGGTGTGCTCTCACGGACAGCCAACCACGGCAAAAAACTCAATTCCCACTGACTGACTAACTGGGAAACCCCATCCAAAGCGATTGGCAGCAGCCCAAGCAATATCCAAAGATACCAAGGTAGAGGTTTGATCCTCTTTCCGCTAACCGCAAAAACTAATCCAAACAATAAGAGGCTGGCATAAATCGCCAGGTCCCGCTGGCAGAGGGCGGCCTTGTAACCAAGTTCTTCATTACCTTTGAAGTCTATGGCGGCATAGATGTCATCTCCATCATTACCTGTCACCTCTTCGTAGGGTCTTAAATTCTCAATGTCTGCCAACTCCCGTGGATAAACGGGTTGTTCGCCAAACAAGAAAAAGGAACGGTATGCCAGTTGATGGCAAAAAGGACGATACAAGCGATAGATGAGGTTTGCTCCATCCACCCTGCCGACCTGCATCAGAACTGGTGCGAGTAAAGCCAAAAACACATACAGAGCAAGCGTTAAGTTGATTAAACCGAGGTAATGTTTTGAGAACCAGCTGCCTGTTTTACTGGCAAGACTTTTATGCGAAGGTTGGACTTCAACGTAATTTCTCTTAAACCCCTGTTTGTTCTGATCCGGTACAGGCATGAATGTTCTATTAACTCTCAATCACCTGTACGAAGGTTGACTGACTGCTGTCTTTGACCGTTAATTCCCCGGGGAGCAGACCCACACTTGGGGTCGTCCAGCGCCAAATCCACTTGGCATCGTGAGGAAGACAATTGATACAACCGTGAGAGAGGGCGACGCCAAAATTATTATGCCAATAAACCGAATGGATAGCCTGCCCATCTGAGTGGTAAAGCGTGGTCCAGGCGATGCCAGGTGAATCGAAAGGAGATACTCCACCAGCACTCATGTGCAGTGAAATCATTTTGCGCCAAACCGGGGTGGTTTCAGGGGGCGTCAGCCATTTTCCCTCGCGGATATAGCCAGTCGAAACCTCACAAAAATATACTTCCCGTGAACCTTCAAAGCAGTGCAAGGTTTGTTTTTGGAGATTGACAAGGATTCTTTTATCGCCCACATCAGGTCGGATGGGAGTAACTTCTTCAGCGGTGACTGGCCGGCAAGCTTGCGCGTCCACCCAGTAGCTGTCGGGTAAAGCCCCATATTTTTCAGTCAGCAAATATTCTGTTCTTCCATCCTTTTGGCGGATGTCTGAAGCCCAATAGATCTGTGAATAATAAAGTTTTGCCAACCCCTCTGAATCCCGGATCCACGAAGAAGCGTTGCTCCAGGCTTTGGTCAACTCAAAGTCGACTCTCGGAACCGTGATTTCAACCCACATGCCAGGCTGGCCTTTATCGTCCAAAGGCAAACTACTCAGAGGTTGGTTTGGTATGTTTTTAACTGGTTGCACATAAGGCGAGTAAATAAAACCGTCTGGAGTTTCATACCATTTTTGGTTGTAGCGATTGAAATCCAAAACATTGGCAATTACTTCATGTTTGATTTCAAAAACATCGTCCCGCCAAACCCGGGTTGTGGTCGGAGCGTTCATGTTCGGCTCGGACTTCAGGTCAATGTAGGAGCGATATTCACCCACACACACCCGCCCTAAATTTGCCCCTATGGGCCATTGCTGGGCAAAGTTAGCCGCATTCGATTTTCTGACGGGCAAAAGTAAAGCCCCAGCGGCCAGGCCACTCAGCTTCAAAAAATCGCGTCTGGTGATGTTATTGTTTAAATCCATGTTTTTCATTATACAAATTTCAACAAGTCACTCAAGTCCACATACAGGCTTCTCCCCACTTACCAATCGCTTCGGTTGCGTGAGGTCTCTCGTTCAATATCCTTTTCTTTAATTGCCTGGCGTTTGTCGTATTGTTTTTTTCCTTTTGCCAGTCCGATTTCAAGTTTAGCCTTACCAGCTTTCAAATACACACGGATAGGTACAATCGTCATGCCTTTGATTCGAACTTCATCCCACAATTTACGGATTTCTTTTTTTTGCATCAATAATTTCCGGTCGCGGGTTGGGTCATGTTGGAAGGCGCTAGCATGTTCATAGGGAGCGATGTGTGCGCCAATCAGCCAAATCTGATTTCCATCCGTCCTGACATAGGCTTCTTGAAGGGATATCTGACCACTTCTAACAGATTTAATTTCAGTGCCTTTCAGGACCAAACCGGCTTCAAACGTTTCAATAATAAAATATTCAAAACGCACTTTTTTATTCGTGGAAACAACTTTGATGTCCATAACACCTGATTTTAACATAGTCCCTAGCCAAAAGAAAATCGTTTTGTTGCATATCAGGTTTAAGCATTGGTTTAAGAAGCTTAAATTGTTTTTTATGGTAAGCTTAAGAGTTGAATTATTCAAACGAGTCGGTTACATTTTCCTTGTTCAGGACTAATTCTGGGGATAAACATGGATATAAAACAAATTTTTGCTACTATCAAACATTGGCTATGGCTGATACTCTTGGGCTTGGTTGTAGGCGGTGGTTTAGGTTACTATCTCAGCATTCGCCAGACGCCTATTTACCAGGCCCAGGCAAGATTCGTGATTTTACCTGCAGCTCAAACTACCTATGATTATTACTCCTATCTCAACAATCAGGAGCTTATCAGCACCTACGCACAATTGCTGACAACAGAGGATTTGCTTTTCCAAGCTTCCGAAGAACTGGGATTCCCTGTTCGCAAAGGTCAGGCAACCGCATCACAAGTGAATGAAACCAAATTTGTTGTTCTCACAGTCAAAGATCCAGACCCCTTCAAAGCGGCCGTGATCGCGAACGGATTAGTTGAAATTATGATTGAGCAGAACGAAAAGTTGCAATCTGTTCAATTTGAAACCGCTTAGAAAAATTTACAAGATAGGGTTAACCAGGCTGACGAGCAAATCCAGATCCTGGAAGCTCAAATTACCCAGTTGTCCTCTGAGGTACTTCAAAAGCAAATTGAAACTGTTCAAACCCAGATGAACGATGTTCAGCAACATATCAACAATCTGAGAGCAGACATGGCATAAATCGATCCAGCGTTTGCGACTGAAGTGGATTTGGCACAATTAGCCTCTTATCAGGCAAAAATTGATGAAATCCAACCAATTTTAACCTTATATCAGGAGATTTACA
>JAQVGE010000146.1 GCA_028696935.1 Minisyncoccota bacterium
AGGATTCTAACTCACATTTTTTTTGACGAATTTTGGTTAAATAATCGAGATAAATATCTTGATGTTTTTTTTTTATTTTTGTTAAGTTGTTTATTTTTAACCAAGGGTGAAATTCATTGTCATAAAATTTATCAATAATGAATAATTTAATCATATATTTCGAGAATATTATCCATCGATATATTTCTATAGAAAGAAGATGTTTTTTTATATAATCTCTAAAGAAATATTTAGAACCAATCCATTTTAAATTTTTAATTAGCTCTAAAATTATTGCTACAAAAATCACTATTGTATCGAAAATAAAAACACATGATACAATAAAACCCAATATTAATAATAAAGTTGTTTCCATAATATATTTTTAAGTTTGTTTTTGTTTTATATTTATTGGATATATATTTCTTCATTAAAAACAAGCTGTTCTTGAAAATGAAATGATAAACGATAAAAGGAATATCAGAATTTAATATATTTTAAGATAAATTTCCGCCCCTAAATTCTTTAAGTGGGAATGACATATGTGATTTATTTTTGTTTTTTATAATAATGAAAGTTGTAATATTGGAAAATATACGTAGTGCCTATAATGTAGGAAATATTATTCGTACGGCGGATGCTTTGGGGTGGAAAGTGTGGTTGACTTGATATAGCCCATCTCCACTGACTGTTCCTAAAGTAGCCAAAACTTCTCTTGGTGCAGAAAATCACGTAGATCTGAAACAATTTGGTTTCTCCAAAGAAGCTATTGATGCAGCAAAAGAATTGTGATTATCTGTTGTCGCTGCTGAAATTACCCCTCAAGCGATAGCTGTTGATACATATAAAAAATCATGAACTGGTGTTGCAGTAGTTTTTGGAAATGAAGTAGATGGAGTATTGGAAGAAACATTGAAAATGGTAGATGATGTGGTTTATATCCCAATGAATGGAGTCAAGGAATCTTTGAATGTTGGACAAAGTAGTGCTATTGTTATGTGGCAATTGGGATTGTAATTATCTTATGCTTATACTTTCAATTATTTTATCTATGTCTTTTTTGTAATTATCGAAAGTATCTTGTGTTGCAGTATAATTGATCATATAAAGAATTTCTCATTTGATAACTAGTGTTTGTTCTTGTCTGATTTTGTATCATTCTTGTGAAAATGCATATTGTATTTGTTTCGCTGGATAGTTATCTATCTTTATATCTTTTTCACTTTCTATAATAAAATCATTTGATATTCATTGTAGAATTTCTTTGTTTTCTTCATATAAACTATTTAAATTTGCTCATGAATTTATAATTTTTATTGTTATTCATAGATTTTCTTTTGTTGTTTTGTTTTCTTCTTCTGGAGTGAAAAACATAACTGTTGATCAATAAACATTTTCTTTGAATGTTCGATTTGAAGGAAAATCCATTTTTAGTCTATATTGTTTATTTTCATATTTTAATGAAGTTATTTTTTGTTTTTTTTCTATTGTTTTTCCTTCTAAATTGTCTGTTGGTGTTTTGCTACAACCAGTCAATAATAGAGTCGTAAATACTAGCATAATTAGAATTCTTCTCATGATACGATAGTTATAAACTAAAAATAGTTTTTTTTGCTATAATAATTGTGTTGTTTGAATCTTTTCGATCATTTGTTTCTATACCGTTTTTTGTTTTATAAGCAAGTTTATTTATAATAAATCAACTTTGAGAAAAAATTTTTTTTAATTCTGATTTTGTGAATATATGATAAAATCTTTTATATATATTTAAGTCTGATTTCCAAGGTATCATTAGATTATTTCGTTCGTTTTTGGTCCAATTAATAATTTTTTTAATTATGCTTTCCAAAAGTGTTTTTCGATGTTTTTTGATCATTCGAGTTGAAAAAGATCGGTTTGTCATAATGATTATTCAATCATATTTTAAATTTCTATACATATATTTTGCTGCTAAGAATCTTTGTTTTTTATTGGTTAAATGTTGAAAACTAGCTATTCAGATTATAATATCAATATCTTCTTGTTTACAATTTGATAAATATTTTATCATATCACTACAAATAAAATTTGATTTTATATTTTTGTTTAATTTTATTTTCTTTGATTCTTCCAAAAGATTTTCTGATAAATCAACTCCTATGTAATCTATCTTTTTATCTTTGATTTGATTAAGATGCTGTAATAATCTTCAACCTCAACAGCCAAGTTCCAATATTTTTATATTTTTTTCTGGATAATTTTCTATTGTCTGTAATATTGTATCAGCATCAGCTCGATGTTTTTTTCTTGTTTGACTATATTTTTTTGACTCTTTATTATAAAAACTTTTGAGTTGCAAACAAGTTATATTGTCTTGATAATTGTTTTTTTTAATCAATTTATTTATTCAATACATAGCTAAATAACTATTATTTCATTCTTTTTGATTTGTTATTTCTTTGTCAAACCAAGATGGTGGTACAAATTTTTCGCTTTCTTTGATTGATCAAAATTCTACTTCTGCCATTCGTAAACCATCAAGTTTATCATGAAATTGATTTATTTCAATTACATCTTTTTTATATTGAAACAAATAGCGAGTTTTTTTTATTTGATTATGTTGTGCAAATTCTCGGTAATCTTTGAATTGTTTTTCTGAAATTTCTTTTTCTGTTTCTTGTCTTACCAATCATTTTCATTGTTTTTGGGTCATATGATATTTTATATGTTTTCTTCATTTTTTTATATGTATTGTTTGTCTTACTCTTATATTTTTTTTATAATGTTTAAAATATCACTGTAAAATTTCTTGTTTTTCACAAGATCATATGTCTTCGGGTATTTCATTGATAAGGAATTTTCTTTCGATTTCTAGCATTGATTAGGTGGGTTAGATAGATTAGAATAATGCTGTAGCTTGTTGTGTATTTTCTTGTAACTTTTCTTTTTCAGTACTGTTTGATAATTTTAAAAAATCTTCATCATCAAACTTCTTTTCTTCTCATTCTATAAAAACTTTTTTGAAATGAAGAAGATATAGCATAAGTAAAGCAGTCATTCTTACATCATTTTTGCAGTATATCTTAAATTCTTCTAAAAATTTTTGTTCTCATGTTTCTTGGTACTGTTTCCAAAGTGTTTCTCACTCTGCGCCTGATTCCAATGTTTTTTGTATTCAAACAAGAGCAGTAGCAACTTTATTTAATCAAAGTCTTTTCCCTGTTAATTTGTTTAAGAAAACATAAAGATCTACGCTTTTTTTATTTATTTCATTTAAATGTTCTTGGGTTCATGAACAATTGTAAACGCATACAGGATTATCAAACCAAATATTATTATATCATACTATATATCAATCAAAATCTATCATTTTTTGTACAAAGCTAG
>JAQVGE010000147.1 GCA_028696935.1 Minisyncoccota bacterium
GCACCAAAATTTTATGATCACATCGATAACTTTAAGAAGAGTGCAAATCTAAGCATAATAATGCTCGACATATATCCCATCAGAGCCGACTATGTGTACCAGAACTGGAACGCAGGAGTTGATGATCTAAACTACGAGAACAGCCTGCAGTGGATGCTGGATAACAAGCTGATTGCCGGGTATCTTTCGGCCAAACACAGGGAAGCGGGTGAGCCGGACCGTCCCTTCTATCCTGTTGTTCAGACCTTTGGGCATTGGAACAGAAATGTATGGAACTCCTGGATTTTACCCCCTGCCAATATGATTAAGATGTTGCAGTATCTTCCACTGTGTTTTGACGCCGATGGAATATTCAATTACCGATTGTACGGTTTACAGAAAGTACACGGAGGAGAGGTGCTTGGTGATTATGCCGCTTTTAATGCGCAAGTATATGTCTCAAGCTTTAGTGCTCCCGACCCTTCGCAGGATTCTTATGGTACTCCCACTGTGTTTCCTCCTGTTTATAACGCAATACAGGAAGCAAATGCGAAGATCAATGTTTATACTACGTATTTAAAAGGTAATAACACGACGTGGCAAGGATCAAACACAATCAACGTGAATAGTGCAACATCTGGCGTCAGTTTAGCCCAGATGCATATGTCCGAGATTGATGTCTGTGAGCCTGAACCGGGAGAACCAGCAGGACCGTATGATGGCTTTGTCCAATGTGGATACTATCTTGATGGATCTGGCTTACCGTTTTTCATGGTAGTTAATCGCCGTTCAAACTATTTTGAGCCTTACGGCAGCATTCAGCATCCGAATATGGTCCCAGTAACGGCTTACAACTCGTGTTTCCCCGCTTTCAGCGCACAGCAGGTGGAATTTACTCCTGCTGCATCGGCCCATGCCTTGTTTGGGACTAATCTTGCTTTGTATGATCCTTATGATGGCACAATTTATCCTACGGAAGATCTACAAAGCCGGGTAACTCTTGAGCCTGGTGATGGGAGACTCCTGCAAATGTATTCTACCTTACCGGCAGTAGTCTCCGGAACTAATGCCATGCTGAATAGAGGTATTATCGATGGGAATATTGTTCTTGAACAAGGTTCATCTGTAACTGTTGGAAATGGGACCATTATTAATATCACACCCAATTCTCAGATCACAGTCAGCAGCGGATCATCTTTTACCTTCCGTGGTACTGTGCATATTTCCGATAACGTAACAATCAGTGTCCTCAATGGCGGTACAGTTAACTTCCAGAACGCCACCTGTTTCTGGGGACAAGACGCCATTTTGGAAGTATCAGGTGGTAATCTGAATGTTGATGGTGTATCTTGGGACAAAGCTGCTAACGCAACAAAATGGCAGGGATTCCGAATTTGTGACAACAGCATCGCGTCTATGAACAACCTTTCTATTTCAGGCGCGCATATCAACTCCATTGTTAGCTCAAGCGCACTCATTACTGATTGTAATTTTAGCGTTCCGGCAAATGCGTATGGGTTACTTATATCCAATATCAATGCAGGACAGAGCATAAATGTGATCAACACTGAATCAGGTCATGGTTTTTCCGGCGATTCAAACTTAACGTCTAAAGGAATAACATTTGGTATCACCTATACCCCGGTTTACATTGAAAACGTGGAATTTCAAAACTTGTACTATGGGATTACCAAAACTACAACTCCTCATGCTACGGACGTAGTTTCACAGTGCCATTTTGTCAACTGCGGCACAGGTGTTCGCTTAATCAATAATAAGTATGCAACCGACATTCAAGAGTGTCGCTTCACCAATAATCAGGCAGGAAAACAAGGTACGGGTATTCAGCTTGTGGCATCTTCTCCCCCGATATCATTGTGTGAGTTTACCAGTCTGTATTGCGGTGTTTTCTCTGAATATACAGTTTACGGTGGTATGGGAATGGAAACAGGTATCACTGAATCCAATTTTTACAACTGTGAAATGGGTATGGAAACCAGAAGCGCGAGTCATCGTTTGAAAGCAAATTACTTCAACCGTAACAACTCGGGTATCGTTAATCATGCTGGCTCAAACCTGAATCTTAGTCTTAATGCCAATAATGTATTCATGAATCGTAATGATAACATCAAGTTCTATGACTTTATGCCCTATGAATCAACCATCCAGCTTTTTGTTGGACACAACGATTTCTACCACTTGACCGATAACACAACCGGCTTAACGGGCGTTGATTTCTACTTTGATGCCAATTACTTCAACTTCCCCTTAACGCCAGACTATAAGATTAATGCCAGCAAAAACTGGTTCCAGGCGGATCAGGTAACCTTCAACGATGTAGCCTACCAGGATTATGTCTATGTTGATTTGTTTGATCCTTCTGCTTCCATGCCCGCTCCTCCTCCTGAGGCTGACAGGCTGTTCATAGCTCTGGATTATGAATCCCAGGGAATGTATGAATTAGCAGTAGATATGTATAAGACAATCATCGATCAGCAATTGGATGAAGAAAAAACCTACATCACAAGCGCGATAGACGGCTTGTACCGCTGCACTGCAATGATTCCGAATCCGACCTGGGAAATCACAGACTACTTCGACCTGAAAGCAGTACAATGCGCCATAGATGATCCTAACCTTAGTACCATTCTCAAAGAATACCTTGGCAAAGCATTCGTGCTGAAGAAGGAATACCAGGCTGCTGTAGATCTGATCCAAATCCGCATCGATAACCCCATCAGTGAACTCGATTCACTCAGGGCTGTACTGGATTTGGAAATAGTACTGCAAATAGCAGCTATGGAAGAAGACAAGCGTCCTATCTCAACAAAGTACACCCAATATCGATATCCTGATATCCAGGTGTTTGAAACCATGCATAGCAGCAATTGGGATAAATACATTGAAACATTAGACAAGAACGCTCAGGAAACCGCTTCTAACCTTTCACCAATACCCCAGTTGCAAAGTAACTACCCCAACCCCTTCAACCCGTCCACTACAATCGCTTACAGTCTGCCCGCCACCGGACAGGTAAGGATTTCTGTCTATAACATGAAAGGACAGAAAGTAAAAGACTTACTCAATTCTGAGATGCTTCGTGGCAAGCATAAAGTGGTTTGGGACGGTAAAGACGCCAATAACAATAACGTCAGCTCCGGCATATACTTCTTCAGACTTGAGATTAAGGGACACAGCTCAGTTCGCAAAGCGATGCTGATGAAATAATCTCTAATAACTACGTGAAGCCCGGAACAATCTTCCGGGCTTTTTTCTTGCCCCATGCGTATCAGGCGGATTTTCACATGGCCTGGCTGCCGCGCAAAGCTGTCCCGGCCCCATCGCCGTAAATATCAGTACCTATT
>JAQVGE010000148.1 GCA_028696935.1 Minisyncoccota bacterium
TTCATTCGTCTTAGAAATGGATCTTTTTCCCCCATTAAATCCCTTTCACTCCCCCAGAGTCTAATTACTTTCTGTCCAACTTCGTGACCAGCAATTTTATCAAAATAAATTCGTCCAGCCATTCCCCAATCAAACATATGTTTGTCTTGAAGAAATGCTGTTGGCTCTCCAGTAGAACCACCGGATTTATTCGTGTATGCTTTTCTTTTTTCTGCAAGTTCACTAGTTAATTCCTTAAAGTTATTTTTTAATATATCCTTTGTAAGTATAGGAATTTTATCCCAATTTTTAAGATTAACCCGTCTATGAGTATCTATAACCCCAGCCTCTTTTAGTACTTCCTTATAGTATGGAACATGCTCATATGAATACAACAACAATTCCTCAAGTTTCCTTTGTTGATAAAATTTTTGTTCTTCTTCAGAGAGTTTCTCATACTTAAGTATCTCCCCATATCGGATCATTCTCTTGCTCCCTTCCAAAAAAGATAGCAAGTAAAATACTGGTTTTCTCCAATTAATCATCTTTCTATGTTTCCCTTCCAATTTATTGTTGGTTCAAATTGTAAATTAATATTTTCAACATCATTACTCTTTGATTGTATTTTTATATTAGAAGGTTTTATTGTTGTCAAATTAAACTTCTTTATCTTGAATGCATTTGATATTTGTGGAATCTTTTTCCAATCAAAGCCCATTAACTTAGAAGCAACAAAGTCAACAGATACAGGATTAAAGCCAGCTATAATTAACCCACTTTTCTTAGGCATATTTTCCATTGGACCCTCTTTTTCTCCAGAAATAATTGCATCTCCTATACAAAGATATTTTCTTTGAGGAGTTTCTCTTAAATGACCTTCCTTGTCAGAATAGAAGATAATTTTGTTAAGATCTAAGATACACCTCCAAAGGGTATCATTTCCATACCAGGAACCTTCCATCGAAGGTGTTTTCTCTCCTTTCATCTTAACTTCATCAATTTTAGATCCTTTCCATATAAACTTTTCGTAAAATTGTTTAATGAAGGAGGCTATCAAAATTCCAAATTTAGATTTTTTTAGAAATTTAAACAAATGCCATCTAAACCAATAATACAAATCGAATTTCTCATATTCGTCTCCACCTCTACTCTTACTTCCCCTTCTATGATGAGCAATCCACGATTTATCTCCATTTATTCCAATAAGATTCTTTAGAGCAAAAGTCATACCAGCTTTTCGATGAGTTTTTAACTTGGGAACATTAATAAACAAATCTGCATTCAAGATTGTATTACAGATCAAATATTCATTTCTTTCCTTATTATGATGACCCGCAATAACAGTAGAAGGATAATCTGTAATTTCCAGTTTCTCATTATATTCTATGATATCCATAAGCTCAGATTCATCTTTCAAATCTACCTCCGAATACCCTAACGGATCTCTTATTTTGGTATCTCTTTTGTCAACTACACCTGCTTTGTTTCTGAATGCAATTTCATATCTTAAATCCAATAACTTTATCTTGATTCTTTTTGATTTATAAAATGAAACTAAATCAGCTAAGCCACTTTTCTCAATCAATTGATTCCAATTTGAACTCTGCAAAGGGACATCCGCAATAGTAATATCAATATCTCCCTCTGTAGCTAGCAAGAGATAATCAATAATTGGTCTTATCACAGAAGCATTCGTAATAGTACACTCTATTCCCTTATCACCTAGTGGATGATCTGCTTTAACTAGATTCGGTTTAATAACAACCTTACTCCCTTTCGTTACCAAATCTTTCATTGGGTTCCATTTAATTGTATGCCAGTTTTTTCTATCTAGTCCCAATAAGTATAAGGATTCTCTAACCATACCGTAGATTTCATTTTTTTCGTCTTTCTCTAATTCCATGAATTTAAACTCTTCAAATTCGGGGAAATTATCTCCCGGATTAAAAGGAGGTTTTGGATATTTGGATTTGTTTGTTACTGTTACTACTACCTTTTCTTCATTTCCCATGGTTTATTCTCTTGATTACTTTAGCAGGATTTCCTACAACGACGGAATTTTCAGGGACATCTTTTACAACAACAGTCCCTGCACCAATAACAGAATTGTTTCCAACTTTTATTGCTCCAAGAAGGCAACTACCTGCTCCAATAGTAACATTGTCTCCTACCTTAGGATATTCATTTTTTTCGTCACTTTTTCTCCCTAAAGTTGTATTTTGTACTATTGTACAATTTTCACCAATTTCACAAGGGCCAATTACTATCCCAATATAATGAGTAAATCTAGTAGATTTTGGTATTTTAGCATTAGGATCAATATCACATTTGTACAAAGCTAGAGAAATTTTCCTCATTAGAATTCCAAGATATTTGAAGAACTTAACCTTAGAATTGAATAATGGTCTGATAAGCTTTGTATTAAAGAACACTTGTGAGTAGCCATATGAAAACATGTGAAAATAGAATTAATTTAAATTCTCTTTAGGATTGAAATAAATTTTTTAATATTCTTATCAATATTATAGTACTCTTCTATCATCTTTGCAGCTCCCTTTCCTAACTTTTCTCTTAAATCAGAATCTGTACAGATTTTTTCTAATGTTTTGTTAAGATCTTCATAATTATCCTCACAATACTTTCCACCGTTAAATTTTTGAAAAAGCAGTTCATGATCTAAAAACAAACTTAATGTAGGAACCCCTAATTGCGATGCTTCCAAGGTTGTCATAGATAAATCGCCTTCCACTTCTGATGTTAGGATGTGAGCTTTAGAATCTCTAACATATTCTAAAACTTTCTCATGAGGTACATAAAATTGTACTTCAAGGTTCTTTAATTCTTTACCAGCTTCTTCGACTTCTTTGCTAAATTGATCTGTTTCAAGAGCAGGGATGCATAACATAATGAATCTTTTTTGGGGATTATCTTTTGCAAGATTAATAAACAAATCAGTTCTTTTTCTTGGAGTTGTTCTACCTATCCAAATTGCATCATACTTACAATTTTCCTTGAAAGCGAAAGGCTTTACTTCCATACCTTTTCTTAGAATCTCCATCTTCTTGCCTCGATTAAAATGCTTTTTAATCATATTAACTTCATATGTGTTTTGACATATTACCAGATCCGGTAATTTGAATGCCAAAAATATTAATGGCCGGAAAATATATTTTTTATACATATTATGATTCCCATCAGTTTCACCATCACTAGCAACCATATATACGAATTTTTTCTTAAACAAAGACCCCCAAATTCCAAATAAGAACGTAAATGGGGTAAGTGTCCTTTGTACGTAATAATCTGCATCAACTTCTTTCATTTTTTTCAATAATTGAAAAACTGAACTTATTTTCGAAAGACCA
>JAQVGE010000149.1 GCA_028696935.1 Minisyncoccota bacterium
GAGTGAACTTGAAAAACTCAGAAAAGAAGATGAATAGACGAATTTACGACACAAGATTTCTTGTTGAGGCAATTTATTCCGAAAACTCTGAGTTCCAAAGAAAAGCAGAAGCGGAAAAGAAGAATCGTGAAAAATATGTTTCTGTTGTGGCATTACATGAACTCTATCGGCTAACGCTTTCACGTGAGGGTCAAGAAACAGCCAAATTAAGAATATCGCTACTAAAACAGACTTTTAAAGTTGTTCCGGTCGATGAAAAGGTAGCGGAATTGTCTGCTGAGTTAAGGCAGAAGTATCAGCTGTCGATGGATGATAGCATGATAGCTGCCACGGCGTCCATTCTAAATGCCGTCTGCATCTCAGATGACCCTCACTTTCAGCAGATCAAAGAAATAAAAACATCATGGATAAATTAGCATCCCATAAATCAAGCAGTAACAGTGTAGCACAAAAAAATTGTAATTTCCAAATAGAGCAACAACTATTGCTTGTCTAGTGGACAGATACTTCTCAGGTCAGGGGTAAGTCTGTGGCAGCGATAATGTTCATATAAAGATACCAATCGTTACAGTCTCAGGATTACTGATAGGCATGATTCTGGTTGTTTTTCTGTTATCGCGCCGATTTAGTTTAGGGGTTTTTGGTTGTTTAGCTTATTCTTTTAGTTAATCCGTCGAAGCCGTCATCGAAGCTTAAAAAGCGTTTTATCTTTTTTGAATTTTCAAGAAAGCCATTTTTTTGATTAAACTCAGTAATCTGTTAATTGATCCGCCAACCCTGTGCTATAGAAAAGGGTTTTATGTCTCGTTCAATGTTGGTCTCGTTGAGGGTTTTTTCGAGTTCAGCTTTTTGTGTAAGTATGATGTTTCTTAACATACATTAATCATAATGTAAAAAAGTATGTAAAATTTTTTATTATAAAATAAAATTTGTGGTATTTCAGGTTGGGGGCAACTGCAGCCACGGGAAAAAATCGTCCAATCAAGGAAGTCTGTCTTTGCATTGTTTGATGTCTGTTTTGATGTTTTAGGCAAAGTTTATATCGATAGTTAATTTGTTGTACATTTTGATTAACGATGGAAACAGTTACGGTTTCAAAAAAATATCAGGTAGTAATTCCTGAAAAACTGCGCAGAGAAGCGAAAATCAAACCTGGCGATAAAATGGTTGCCATAACTAAACATGGAATTATCCAGTATATTCCAGTATGTCCCATAAAGGAAACCAAGGGGTTTATTTTAGGACTTGACACTGAAGAGTTACGGGATGAGTCTGAGAGAATTGATTAGCATTGATAGTTACGGTTGGATTGAGCGGTTTACCAACGGGTCTAAAGCTTTACGATACAACCAGCTAATAGAGTCTTGTCAACCTAAAGAAATTATCACCTCAGTTGTGGTTCTTTACGAGGTTTACAAGAAAATAAAGAGGCTAAAAGGCGAGGAACACGCCCTTTTGGCGGTCGCTGCCCTCAGCCAGACAACGATTGTTCCCATCGACCAAACTATATCGTTAGAGGCTGCAGATTACAGTCTTGAGTTTGGCCTACACTTCTCAGATGCTCTTGTTTACGCTACCGCTCGCCATTGGAAAGCTGAGCTGTATACGAGTGACGGGGATTTGCGAGCGCTCAAAGCGGTGAGCTTTGTCTAGATATAATAAACCTGTTTACTCAGAATACAGACTATTCAGCAGCCCACCAGAGGGTTTGCACCCCTATATAATTCAGACTATACAGGATGCTAAACAAATAAGAATTTAAGAACACGAGAGAACCCGCCAATTCTGCGAATTGCTAACTAGACGCCGTCAAGAAGCCAGGAACCCTGAAAACCTGTTTGCTTAGAGGAAGTTTAATTGCCATACAAGATCCACTTGGATTCAACATCGGCTAAGGTACTAAAAAACTTTGACGCTGCCAAATTAGTGATCAAAAAGGCTCTTGGAGAACTATCAGAAACCCCCATTAAAGCTGGAGAGTCACTGTATCTCTCCGATTACAGGAAGATAAGAACAGGCGACTACCGAGCCATATACGAGATTAACAGAAAGAAACAAGAGGTCATTGTCCTTTTTATTGGGCACAGAAAGAACGTTTATACCGACTTCTCAAAAATACTATAAACACTTCTCCCTCCCCCATTGAAGATGAAAAATGGCTTCGCTTTTTTGAGTTAGTGCTTGGGCGTCTGTGGCTATCGATTTGCTGGTGCTGTGGGTTACAGGTTTGGTGAGAAAATGTTGGTTGTTTTTGGGCTTTGTTTTTGTTTTGTGGTGTGGGGAGACCTGAGAGGTAAACTTTTTTATCTTACTTTTTAGTTTACTTTCACTGTGGTAAAAATGACGACTGAGTGCGTGACTGTATCTACAAAGATTCCAAAACAACTCAAAGAGAGAATGCAGCGATTAAAGATTAAACCCTCAAAGATTCTAAAGAAAGCCCTCGAAGATGAAGTTAAAAAAAGAGAACTTGAAGAGCTAAAAGAAGAAATAAACAGATTAAAACCCATACTTAACAAAATAAATACAGAGGACACCGTTAAAAGCATAAGAGAAGACCGAGACAGCCGATGAAGTACCTATTTGATTCTTCAGCCATATTTAGAGCAATAAAAGAAAACAAAATCGAGCTCTTGAATGGAAGCTACACCTTAGAATTAGCAAGGTATGAACTGGGAAACATCATTTGGAAAGATCACGTTTTGCAATCAACACTTTCTAAGCAAGAAGCCCAAATAATCGCAAGAACAATCAAACACACCCTAGCAATCATGGAAGTCTTGCAGATAGCAGGCAAAGAAGAAGAAATACTAGATACCGCAGAAGAACATAAAATCACATTCTACGATGCCTCATACGCTTACTTCGCAAAAGAGAAACATCTACAGTTAATAACAGAAGATTTACGGCTTATAAAAAAAATATCTCCCACCATCACCGCTTTAACGCTAAAAGATATAGAACTATAGAACAACTCCATGTTTTATTGTGTACTGCAGAGTGCTTTATAGTTTTATAACCAGGCTCTCTTTAACCCTTCAATTGAGTCAAAATGAGAATCATCCGAAATTACCCTCGCTTGACATTGTTGTGCTGTCGCAGCGATTATACACTCACCCATAGGCACATTTTGTTTGATTTCTTGTAACATATCTTTACTATAGTATAAGAAAGTATGTAAAAATTTTTATTATGGTAGTGTAAATATAAAAAAAGAAAAACTGTAATCAGGCAAACAAGCCTAAAGGGACCTACAATACGCTCAGCAAATAGGGATAGAAATAATCCAAAGCTAATTCGTTTCTATTAAAGATGGGGTTGCTGGAGCTCGGCTAT
>JAQVGE010000150.1 GCA_028696935.1 Minisyncoccota bacterium
TTGTGTTTGCCTTTTTGAGTATTATTTTTGTGGCAGTCAGGTTCGTATTTGGTCGAAAAAAAATGATGGCGCAGGACGAACAGGGATTAGACGAACATGAACCAGATCAGGTCTATCGTGATATGGAACAGTATAATCAGTTGCTCGGATTCACAAGAGAGTCTGAAACAGAGAGAAGAGCTTTGGAGATCGAAGTTGACCGCTTAAAAGAAGAGGAAGAGAAAAACAGTATAGAGATTGATGCGTTTTTCTTGGCTTATGACCTTAAAGATTCTGAAAATGCGGCTTTTCTCGACTATCTTGAGGATGCACTGATTCAAATGGAGCAGCTCAAAGCGGAATATGAAAGTCTCTCCCATGCGGAAATGGTTTTAATACAGAATGAAGAAATTGAATCACTTCAAAAAATGGCCTCATCCCGAAATATAGATGAGGGATTTTATAAAAATCCCGAACTCATTCAAAAGGAACTTGATGCCATCAGAGACAGAAGGATGGTTGAAAGCCAAAAACTTACGAAAGCAGAAAGTCTGCTTGCCGGATTGTTTGAAAATATAAGAACGCCTGACAGAATAGAAGAGGAGATCGAAAGTCTTGAAGAAAAGAAAAAGAAACTATTAATTTCTAAAACCGCTCTCGATGTGGCTCTTGAAGTGCTTCAGTCTGCACATAAAAAAATAGAAAATATGTTTGCTCCGGAACTGAGTACCGATATTGCTGAGATCTTTTCATATGTAACGGATGAAGAGAGAACGCTGTTTCTGGAAATGAAGCTGGGAGACAGCATCAGTCTTCGCAAAGAGGGGGGGAATACCCATAAACTTGAAGAATACAGCCTGGGAACGAAGGATTTGGTCTACCTGATACTTCGTATGATTATAAGCAGAAAAATTTATGGAGAGTTTAGTCCGGTATTTATTCTGGACGACACGTTTGCAAGGATAGATATGGACAGACTGGAAAGGCTTGCGAAAGTGATGGGAGAGAAGATACAGGATGTTCAGATGATTCTCATGACCTGTAGGGCTGAGGAATCAGCTGTTTTTGAGAAAATTGGAAATGTGATACAAATATAAAGAGGATTCATCAGAATAAAAAAAGCCACATAAAGGTACCTTTATGTGGCTTTGAATTATTTTATTGGTGCTGTCTATTTCATGTTTTGGATTGTGATTTTCTTTAATGCCTTGTCATTCTTCACGATAGTTGAAGCATTTTCCCATTCTGTGGTTGTGGCATAAAAGTCGTCGACAGTTAGCGCTGAAAACAAAGTGCTGCGATAGCCTTCATAAATTTTGGGATCGTCAAACAGATCATATTTTTTCATTACGTGAAAACCATATGAAGTTTGTATTAATCTGAATTCTCCGACCTTCATATCAAAAGCAGCAGTCTCAAATTCTTCAATCATTCCGCCGTCTTTTGTAAAAATATACCCATAAGGATATTGTGAAGAAGTGGAGCCAGGATCTTCAGATTCGTCTGTTGAAAGTTGATCAAAATCTTCGCCGGCTTGTGCTCTTGCGAGGATAGCATTTGCTTTTTCTTCAATGGACTTTATTTTTTCTTCGGTATAAAGGACACCTTCATCATTTGAAGTTTTTAAAAGGACATGTTTTATTCTGACATAGTTTTGAGAAAAATATTCTTTGATCGCATCTTCAGAGATTTCTTTTTCCCCGTCTTTACCATAGATGTATTGGGTCAATTTATTGTAATACAGGGCTTGGTCCAAAGAACGCTTATATGCGTCTATGCTTGTACCATTTTCGATCAAATAATCTTTGAAAGCCTGTTCGCCGCCCGCGCTCTCATAGTCACTCTTCATTTGAGCGTCGGAACTGGCTTTATCTTCATCCGTCAAGGTCAACTTTAGCTCATTAAATTTTTGCTGAATCACATAATTTGTGATACACATTGAAATAGCGTTCTGATTAAACATATCTCCGAACTTATTGCCTTCTGTGTAATCCATTTCCCATAAGTCGGCTAAAGTGGCAGTATCAGAACTGGTCAAAGTGGCTAAATTTTGTTGAGCGTATGCTTTATATTGCATCAGAATAAGAGTGTAATCTTCAGTAGGTATTTTTTCGCCATTGACCGTTGCAATATAGGATGTATCGGAACAGCCTGAAAAAGTGACTGTTATAAGCGAAAATATCAGTACTACAACAAGTGCAATTTTTCGTTTCATATAAATTTCTCCTTATAAATAATAGATTTATTATACATGGATTTCAATAGTTTGTCTATAAATTAATTCAATAACGCATTGAGCACTTCTTTTATTAGTAAGATGGCAGGCTGGGTTTTATCACTTCTAATAAAATAATAAGGTTTTAAACCAGCATGAACGGAATATCTTCTTTTATATTTTTCTGAAAGCGTGGAAGCCGTTTTTGGATTGAATTCAGAGGGATAGAATGCGATACCATCTGTTCTTTGAGAAATTTCACTGAATTTAAGTGAAGATGCAAAATTTCTGAGCATCGATATTTCAATTAAACTTAGGATTTCCTGCGGAGGATCACCGAAGCGGTCAATCAGTTCATCAATCATATCGCTTTTTTCTTCTTCCGTCAGTATCGTGGATATTTTTTTATAGATGTCTATCCTATGTTCGAGATTCGATATATATTTTTCAGGGATATGAGCACCGATAAATAGATCCATCATACAGTCGATTTTTGTCTCGCCGGTGTTCCCGGTCTCCTCGTTGATTGCCTCTTCCAAGAGACGGATATACATATCATATCCAACGGAATGCAGATGACCGTGCTGCTGTGCGCCGAGTAGATTTCCTGCGCCTCTGATTTCGAGATCCCGCATAGCGATTTGAAATCCTGATCCGAATTTTGTGAATTCTTTGATGGCGAGAAGTCGTTTTGTCACGGTTTCATTGAGAACTTTGCCACGTCGATAAGTTAAGTAGGCAAATGCACGCGCGGAGCTTCTTCCGATTCTTCCTCGGATTTGATGGAGTTGTGCAAGACCGAATCGATCGCAGTCCTCCACGATTAGTGTGTTGATATTCGGAAGATCAATTCCGTTTTCAATAATAGTTGTGCAGACTAGAATGTCAATTTCCTCATCCAGAAGCTTCTGCCATACGACAGACAACTCTTCTTCACTCATTTGTCCGTGTCCGATTCCGATTCGGGCATCCGGCAAGAACTGCTGCAATTTTGCTGCAGTTCGATCAATGGATTCAATGCGATTATGAAGATAATATACTTGTCCTCCACGCCTCATTTCTTTGCTGATTGCTTCGATAACAATACCCCAGTCATGTTCCATTACATAGGTCTGAACGCTTTGCCGGTCTCTTGG
>JAQVGE010000151.1 GCA_028696935.1 Minisyncoccota bacterium
GATGCTTTCAGGCCTGCCGGTTTTGGCTCCTACGGCAGAAGGAAGACCATAACCCATGGTTCCCATTCCTCCGGAAGTAATAAATCTGCCGGACTTGCCAATTTTCAAATTGTTGGCAGCCCAGATCTGATTCTGACCTACCTCCGTGGTAATAATTGTATCATCACCGATTTTCTCAGAGAGCCTGTAGAGGAAATACCAGGGTCTTACATGAATACTCTCATCACGAGAAGCCTCAGCGATCATTGATTCCTTTTTCAGCTGATATTCCTTAAGTCTGTTTTGAATATTCCCGTTCCATTCCTCATTGTTTCCCTTTTGGGCAATAGTCATCAGATCATTGATTATATTTTTAACATCACCTACGACCGGTATGAATGCTTCGACATTTTTACCTATTTCAGCCGGATCAATGTCAATATGAATGATTTTAGCCTTTGCAGCCAGCTTTCTTGCAGCGGCCATTGCTCTGTCCGCTATCCTTGCTCCCATAACGATTATGAGATCCGCATGGTTTACTGCATAATTAGCCACAGGACTCCCGTGCATACCAAGCATTCCAAGGTAATACGGGCTTTTTGTATCAATAGCTCCTATTCCCATTAAGGTCGTTACGACCGGAATATTAAGTTTAACGGCCATATCCTCAAGTTCATCCTTTGCCGAGGCATTAAGGATACCGCCTCCCGCACATATTACCGGTGCTTTTGAAGAAGCGATCTGTCCTGCAATCTTTTTAATTTGCATGAAATTACCTTTATAAGTAGGCTTATAACCTTTTATATCAACGATCTCAGGATACTCATACTCTAAGGTGTCATTTTGTATGTCAATAGGTACGTCTATAAGGACCGGTCCCGGTCTGCCCGTCCTTGCTATATGAAATGCTTCTTTCATAATCCTCGGAAGTTCCTTTACATCCTTTACCAGATAATTATGTTTGCAAAATGGCGCACTAGCTCCCGTAATATCTGCTTCCTGAAAAACGTCCCTGCCTATCATATCGGACTGGACCTGCCCTGTTATAGCTATTAAAGGTATGGAATCCATATAGGCAGTAGCAATTCCGGTAATCAGATTTGTTGCTCCCGGCCCGGATGTAGCCGCACATACACCTATATTACCCGTTGCCCTGGCATATCCGCTGGCAGCGTGAGCTGCTCCCTGTTCGTGCCTTGTTAATATATGTTTTATTTTTGAATCTGCAAGAGCATCATAGAAAGAACATATGGTAGCTCCGGGATATCCGAATATTCGGGTTACCCCTTCCTTTTCGAGTATATCAACAAGAACCTGTGCTCCGGTCATTATTTCAGCCATTTTATCACCTGCTTTCCTTTTATATAAAACAAAACTCCCTGCCTCTGCAAAAATGCAGGGGCGAAGGAGTAATATATCCAACGCGGTACCACCCTAATTTAACACGGAGCTTAACTCCTATGTTCTCTGTGAGAGCAATAACTCTCTGATCGATAACGTGATCAACGTCATTGTTTACAAGCACGACCTTCAACAATGAAGCTCGGGAGCGAGTTATACATACAATCGTTCTGCCGGTTCGCACCACCCACCGGTTCTCTTAAAGACTCTTCTTGTATCTTTTTCTCCGTCAAAGCTTTTTATAACTGGTGTTTCAAATCATGATATCACTAATACCCGTATATGTCAATACGTAAAATTTACTGTTAATTACTCTTGCCCGCCGAGTTTTTTGCTGTTTTCCTATACTCTTGACGCAAGTATCATTGAATAAAAGTTTTTATGAGGAACATAGCAAGGTATGCTGTTTCCCGATCCCAAAGCATATCCTCCGTTCACTGTGCTTTTTTCAAGCATTTCATATGACCTGTTAAAGATCATTTCCGGCTCTTCCCTGCAAAGGAAGTCCATATCTATGCCTCCCAGAATTGCTATTCTTTCTGAATAGAGATCATAGATTTTCTCCACCGGCATAATATTATCTTCATAAGAGTGTTTTGCATCAAACTTCATGTCATCTATTACATCATCCATAACTTTACCAAGATCTCCGCAGGAATGAAGTATGGCAGGTTTGTTTCTTTCATGGATCTTTTCAACGATTTTTTTATGCCATCCGAACACATACTTTCTCATGTCCTCTGTCGAAAGCATTGTCTGACCTTTGAAACCCCAGTCATCATTGGACATAAGAGCACCAACGGTATCAAATGGAGCACATATCTCGTAATACCTGACCAAAATGCTTCCGACTTTATCAAATATAGCTTTTGCAAGCGGTTCGTTATCTTTTATCATGAAACATAAATTTTCATAGCCTGTCAAAGCAATGGCATTCTCCAGTACTCCTCCGGGTCCCATGATCATTAGTTTCATTCCATCGGGAAGGTAGTCTGCAGATGTCTAAAGTAGCGAATAATCATATGAATCAGGGTCCGGCCAGTCATATAGTTCAAAACTTTTTCCGTCAAAAATTATCCCTCCTTCATTAAGGGATATTGTGCTCTTATCCTGTTTTTCTTCTCTGTTCGTTTTAAATGAAATACTGCAGCCATAAGCAGTTGTATAATCAAATCCGGCTGCGGCAAAAGCTTTTATATTAACTCTTAATTTTTCAATTCTATCATCGGACTTATACTTTTCACACGCCAAAACCTGATATAGTTCCTCATTAAGAAAAATCTCAAAAAGCACCGGCCTTTGGGGCTTCTCTCTTTTCATGACTCTCAGGAAGTTATTAAAATCAGGTTCTCTCTTATTTTCAAGGAAGTATTTAAGCTTTGCATTTTCATTATTAAATATTTTCATCTTCCACACCGCCTTTAAAGATCTTCTTAATATTTTTTTCAAGCTTGACCCTTGGTATTAGGACCTGATGCATGCAGCCAAGACACTTTATTCTGATATCGGCTCCCGTTCTGGTTATTTCCCATCTCCTGCTTTTACAGGGATGTTCTTTTTTAAGTTCCACCACATCTCCTACCTCAAGCTTTAAAGGCATACTAGATCCACCTTTCTAAAATCCGGCATCTATCGATAAACATCCTGAAAATGTTTAGATTATCATTATCTTTTTTCCACATTCTTTCCGGATGCCACTGAACTCCGGTTATAAATACGTCTTTTGTATATTCGATCGATTCTATAACATTATCCGATGACAGGGATGTAACTTTAAAACCGGGTGCAACATCCTTGACAGACTGATGATGAAAAGAATTAACTCTTGCTTTTGAGCTGTTAAAAACCAAGCGTATAAAACTGTCCGGCACAATATCTATAAAATGAGACGTATCTGTCTTTGGTTCCTTTTGATTG
>JAQVGE010000152.1 GCA_028696935.1 Minisyncoccota bacterium
GACGCTCTTCCGATCTCGAGTAGTTTGATAAGGAGTAATTGTCCAGAAATGACCACTAACACCTAAGTTATAAAAAGTAGCGCCATATTTGTAACCACCAGGAAGAGCTGAAAATCCAAAAATATCTGTTCCAGTATAAGCTGAGGAATAATTCCATCTAGGATGTTGATCGGTAGCGCAAGATCCACCCAAAGGAGAATTAACCATTCGACAGGAATGTAAACTAAATCCATTATAAGGAGTGGCGGCGGATACAAGATTATCAAAATCTGTTTGACTAGGAACTCTCCAACCATCAGGGCAAAGACCACGGGAGTCTAAAACAGCATAAGATGAATATAATTTACCATAATTAGCTTCGTTATTCATGTCGTTATTATAAGCACACCAGGCCGGACCAACGCCACCAGAAACATTCCATTGGGTAGTCACATTAGGAATAGAATCACCATTTTTAAATTTATCAGTTCTAAGATTTTCTTTAAACCAACACTGAGTTCCAATTCCAACTGTTGGATAAGAATAACCATTATAAGAAACAGAAGATACTCCACCACAAGGATCTGGGGTTGTAAAAGAAATCGTATTGCTATAGGCTAGACCAACCTCATTAACAGCATAAGCTCTAATATAATAAGTTTTGTTCGGCCATAAACCAACAATGTTTGAAGTAAAGCTAGTATTACTAACGCCAATAGTATTTAAAAATTGAGAATTAGAAGCACCAACGATTGGGGTATCGCTTTCACTCCAAACAACACCCATAGCATAAACTATAGAGCCACCAGTGTTGGTAATATTTCCACCAGACGTAGCTTTGTTGGCTGTTATGTTAGTTGGAGTAGTTATAGAAACTGAAGGAAGAGTTTTGCCGCCTTGATTATTATTTTTAATACACCTGATAGACCTACCAGTTGTAAAATAAGCCAAAAGACTAGAATAAAAACCATTAGAATTAGAAATATCAGCCACACCTTCATACATTCTAGTTGTCTGATAAGGAGTAAAAGTCCAGAAATGACCACTGACACCAAGATTAACAAAAGATGAACCCTCCTTACTACCACCAGGAAGAGCTGAAAAACCCAAGGAATCATTACCATTATAAGAAGCTGAACTGTTCCATCTAGGATGTTGGTCAGTAGCACAAGATCCACCCAAAGGAGAGTCGACCTGACGACAAGACAATAAACCATGACGATTTGAACCAGCAAAACTTATCAATGAATCAAATTCTGCTCTAGTTGGCAATCTGAAACCAGGAGGGCAAATTCCTCTCGGATCTAAAGCCGCATAAACAGAATAAAGTTTACCATAAGTATTCTCATTATTGGAATCATTATTATAATGACACCAAGCTGGACCAACGCCACCAGTAACATTCCATTGAGTGGTTACATTAGCAATAACGTTGCCATTTCTAAATTTGTCAGTTCTAAGATTTTCTTTAAACCAACACTGAGTTCCAATTTCAACCGTTGGATAAGAATAGCCATTATAAGAAATATTTTGACCACATTGAAAGGTATCAACCACACAAGATCCGCTTTGACAAATATAACCGAAATCGCACTCTTGTGGACAAACATTAGCCGTGTTTTCGTTATTTTCATTTTCCTCACTGCCATCACCAGAACAATCAAAATTAATTATACCACCAGGAGTTAAACATTTAGGACCCTCAGATAAGTCAGAAACACCACTTCCCAAACAAAAAGAAAGATTGTAGGTAGAATAATCATCACTAGGGATATAATAAAAATTGTTTTGATCAGCACTACAACTCCCATCAGCTGGATACGGTGCCGATGGAACATTTTGCATTAAGACTTGATTAGTGGAAGAAACAATAATAGAACCGCTGTTCCACTCATCTATTGTAGGATATCTTCCCTGTTCATTAAAAAATAATTCCAAGGTTGTTTGAATTTGCTTAATGTCAGCTACTCTTTTACTGTCTCTAGTGCGAGAACGAGCTTGTTGTAAGGCAATAACAGCTAAAGTAGCTAGTATTCCAATAACAGCAATAATTACTAAAAGTTCAACCAAAGTAAATCCCCTGTTTTTAGTTTTCATTTTTTTATTCATTCAATTAAAAAATTATTCCAGAACAGCTTTAATTCTTCTAACTCCCGAACTAGAGCTTTCTTCTTTTTGTATTTTAAATACACCTAAATTTTCTAAATTTTCAACATGTGGGCCACCACAAATTTCTTTAGAAAAATCACCCACGGAATAAACTTTTACTTTTTCTCCATATTTAGATTCGAAAACACCAGTAGCCCCCATTTTTTTAGCTTCTTCTAATGACATTTCCTGACAATCAACCTTTAAACCTTTTTTTATGTTTTCATTCACTAAATCTTCAACTTGTTTTTTCTGCTCGTCACTCATTTTTTCAGGATGAGAAAAATCAAAACGAAGTCTTTCGGCTGTAATATTACTACCCTTTTGTGAAACATGATCTCCTAAAACTCTGCGCAAAGCCTCCAACAAAAGATGAGCCGCAGTATGAAGCTTGGTAGTTTCTTCACTTTGATCAGCCAATCCTCCTTTGAATTTTCCAGCACTAGCGGTTTTAGACAATTCCTGATGTTTATTTAAAGCCTGATTGTATTCATTTAAAAAATTATCTGATTTAGCAATATTTTTTTCCTCTATAATTTCCAGTGTCATTTCCAATGGATAACCATGACTCTGAAAAAGATTAAAAGCAATTTCACCATTAATACTTTCTCCTTTTTCAACTAAATTATTCAAAACTTTCTCACCTTTTTCAATTGTTTTGTTGAATTTATCTTCTTCTTCATTAAAAGACCTAAAAATAAACTCTTTGTTCCTATCTAATTCACTATAAGAATCTTTATAAAAATCAACTATAACTCTACTTAGCTCAGAAATAAGATTTTTTTGTTCAATTTTTAATTGTTTTAAATAACGAACAGCTCTTCTAATAAGACGTCTGATAATATAACCTTGATCAGTATTGGATGGACTAAGATTTTTATCATCACCCAATAAAAAAGTAGCTCCTTTAATATGGTCGGCTACAACCTCAAAGGCTTTTTTGTTGTTTTCGTATTTAAGGCCAGAAATATTTTCTAATTTATCAATTATTGAACCCAAAGAATCAATTTTAAAAACATTATCTAAGTTGTTTTTAACCATCACAATTCTTTCTAATCCCCCGCCAAAATCAACATTTTTATTTTCCAATTCTTTCCAACCATCAGCAGTTTTTTGGTATTGCATAAAAACAGAATTGCCAATTTCGATAAATCTTCCGCAATCACAATTTAAATGACAGTGCTCACCAAATT
>JAQVGE010000153.1 GCA_028696935.1 Minisyncoccota bacterium
CTTTCGGACAATGCTTTTAAAACCCCACTGTCAAAATACTCCTCTGCTGTTTGACAATTGCAGATGTTGATAATAGCAGCAAAACAAATAATTCCTAACATTCTTTGCATAATTGTAAATAATTTATTTATAAATCGTTAATACTTTTGTTTTTCTGTCAATTTCCCATTGGCTAAATTTATCTAAAAATGATTTACCGCATAAAAGAGAACCATTTGGGATAATAGCGACTTTCACATTGTTTACTATGTAATCGCCTATTTTAATATTGCCTATTACGACAACTTTTGCTTTAACCATTTCGTTATTTGCCGTATAGTATGTTTCATCTTGCAAGTAGTCATTTTTATTTATTATGCCAAGATTTAATAGTTCGGATGCAATTTCTTCACTAATTGTAAAGTCAGTTGCCCCTGTATCTAATATAAAATATTTAATTACACCAGAAATTGAAAGTTTGATTTTGTAACCAACACCTAAATAGTCTATTAAATCAATATTAGAATACATTTTATCTCCAATTACATCTGTTCTAGGGTCAATGTTTTCGTTAACTGATAATATTTCATTCAAACAAGGAATTACAATTTCATTGTGTATTTCGGAATCATCATCATCTGCGTTAAGGAGTTGAGAGTAAGAAAAATTGCTGCTATAAATCTTGCCTACATAGCAATTACAATATTTTTCTGCTAGTTGTTGTGTCCAAATAATGTCTGATTCATTATTTGAAAGTATGTCATTGATACAGATAGAAAATGCCATGTCTTGACTAATTTGAAAATCATGACTTTCCTTTGATGAATTTTGTTGAGTAATTGTATTTAACCCACTTTCTTGAATACAGTCAGAAATAAGGCTCAGTTTTTCTGGACTGCGGAAAAGAGACTCTATATCATTGTTTTTTTTAAATTCTTCAATCTCACTTAAACTTAACATAGATAAAACATTGTCATAAACACAAGCGCAGTATTTTTCACCAATTAAAATATCTTTTTTACTGACTAAAATATCTGGGTCAATTCCTTTAACGCACTTACTAATAAATTCTTCTCTATTACCAAATGTTTCCTCATGTATGGGTTTATTGTTCTGTTGAATTTGTCTTTCGTTTTGTGGGATATTAAAATTTTGTTGTGAGTTTATTCTTGTTTGTAATTCAATGTCTTTGCATAATGAGAAATGAGAGTTTTTTATGGAATTGTTTGAATTTTCTTGAGTTTCTTCATTTTCCATATTAGTTTTTTCGTTTTTTATTATTGCCTGACACCCTAATTCATTAAAACTTTCTTGATATGCGTAACCAAGTTCATTAGCCTTTTTTAAATCAATACAGCCTCCATATTCATCAGCCAAATAATATTTTGCTAAGCCTCTATAATAGTAAGCATCGGCATTTAATGAATCTAAAAAGATTGCCATATCAAAATCCAAAATAGCTTCATCAAAATTCCCTAAATTAAATTTCACGACCCCTCGACCCCAATAGCCAATTACATTTTCAGGATCAAGACTTAAACCATAATTATAGTTCCATAATGCAGACTCATTTTCTTCTTGATACATTTCAATCGAACCCAACATGAAGTATCCATCAGGAGAATTTGGCTGCATCTCAATCACTTTTTTTGCATCGGATTTTGCATTTGCCAAATCGTATGTCTTAAAATAAGATAGTGATCTCACTAAATATGTTTCAACTGAATAAGGGTTTATTTCAAGGTATTGTGACAAGTATTTTATTGTAAGGTTGTAATCGTCGTTATTAAAGGACTGTAGACCTAAATTATAAAACTTGTTGTCATCGCAATATTGATAAATCAAATCTTGCGCCTCAGAAGAACCATATAAATACGCTTTATGTAAAAATTCACAAGCATTATCAAGGTCTTCGAGTATGATGTACACATTTGCAATGCTTAGGTTGGAATTAGCGTTTGTTGAGTCAATTTCTAAAGCGCTTTTATAGTCATTAATCGCATCCAAGTAATTTCCTAAGTAACTGTTAGCGACTGCTCTGTTCTGAAAAGGGTAGTATGATCTATTATTTATTTTAATTGCTTTATCACAGTCAAGAATTGCACTTTTATATTGTTTCAGTATTATCTTGACTAAAGCTCTATTATTATAAGCTGCATATAAATCTGGATTCAATTGAATAGCTTTATTCAAGTCATCCATAGCTTTGTCATATTCACCTATGTTTTTGTATGCTAATCCCCTATTGGAATATGCATCAGCATAATTTGGATTGGAACTTATAGATTTGTTTAAATAATAAATCGCTGATGTATAGTCGCCAGCACTAATCAGAGAAATTCCTTTCTCATTGTATTCTATTTCAGCTTGTGCATATGCACTAAATATACAAAAGCTAAAAAGTATGAGCAGTATTATTTTTTTTAATTTCATAGCAGAAACCTTTTTCATTTGCATAAAACAAAAGTAATAACAATTACGAAAAGTATAGTAATCGTTTTAACAAAAACCAGATAAAACTTTCAAAAATGATATTTTTAATTTGAAAGCGATGCGCAAAATAGATTGTTAAACAACGTTCTCAGGTTTACAATCCGAAACAGAACGGTGGGTAAAAAGAGATACCAACACTGGTCGTTTTATTGATGTTAACCAAAACGGACAACCACACAAAGGCGTAAGAAGGGAAAATTGATAGGATGTATGTTGGGAGTTTGTTGCAGCTTGGAGCTTCAAAAACACGAGATACAATCTTGAAGTAGAGGAGCTAATTAACTCACTCGGATTCGGAAATCCGAGCGAGCAGGGAATCCGAGACCTTATGTTTGCAAAGTGAAAATTTTACGAACTTTGACAATTATCAAAATTATAAAATTATGCTAAGCAACAATCAAGAATTAAATTTCTCAGGAGAAAATGTTTATGTTGGGATAGATGTCCACAAAAAAAGTTGGAAGATAACAATTCAGGTGGACGAGTTGGTATATAAGACTTTCAGCCAAGATCCCAAAGTACAAATTTTGGAGAATTACCTTAAAAAGAATTTTCCAAATGCATCTTATCAATGTGCATACGAAGCAGGATTTAGCGGGTTCTGGCTACAACAAGAATTAGAAAAAGCAGGGATAAGCTGTATAGTGGTAAATCCAGCAGATATTCCCACAACAGACAAAGAAAAGAAACAAAAAACAGACACTCGTGACAGCAGAAAAATTGCCAAGTCATTAAAAAACGGTGAATTAGAGGGTATTTATGTGCCCACCGTTGAAGAGTTAGAAGATAGGCATCTTGTTCGAACAAGATCCACTTTAGCAAGAGACCTTTCAAGAGAAAAG